>NZ_BAAGYK010000153.1:0-1878 GCF_054779355.1 Azotobacter armeniacus | reverse complement strand
ATTGCAACCTGCCGCTGACCGGCGTCGGGGTGGTCGACCGCATCATCACCGACCTGGCAGTGCTCGATGTCACCGAACAGGGCCTGAAGCTGGTGGAACTGGCCCCCGGTGTCGGCTTCGACCACCTGCAGGAGATGACGGGCTGCCGCATTCTGGCCTGACCCAGGATCTGGTCGTTCGCGGCTCAGCCCCAGGGCAGTTGCGTGGCAAGCCGCTCATCCAGGGGTTGCCACGCTTATTTTCATGGAAGGCTCTCAAGGCAGTGTCGCTTGCGGCCAAGACTAAGGGAGAGCCAGGGTAGGAAAAGACATCATTCACGGGCTGATCCATCGCCGCAGACGATGGATAACCCGCCCTACTGCACTCCCCCGACAGGCGGCAGCGCACCAGCAGCGGGGTCTTGAAGGTCGCCTCGATGTCGGCGATGCGCTTGCTCAGCGCCGAGGGTGCGATGAACTCGCGCTCGCTGGCGCGGGCGATCGCGCCCTCCTCGCAGACCGCCACGAACAGCCGCAATGAAACCGGATCGACACTCCACATGGACTCGCGTCCTCCGTACGACAGTCATCGGATCGTCACTGTGCCATACGGGCGCCTTCCCACGCCCGTGCCCGGGAAAGGACGGGATCAGCTCGCCGGCCGCAGGACCTCGATCAGCGGTCGCAGCGAATAGCCCAGCTGCGGCGCCAGGGCCTCGGAGCGCGCCAGCAGGCTTTCATGGTCGAGGGACTGGTCGAGGCCGGCAGGCACCAGCAGGATCACGTTGCCTTCCTTCACCGGGCACTCCCAGTAGTGGCGGTGGTAAAGCCCGCGCAGCAATGCGGCGCCTAGGGGCTTGCCGTCCTCCCCGGCCCACTGATTGATGACCAGCCAGCCGCCCGAGTTGAGGCGCCTCTGGCAGTCAGCGAGGAAATTCCACGCCAGATGGGCAACGTTCGGCCCGGTATCCGTATACAGATCGACGAAGATCAGGTCGGCGCTTTCCGCGCTGGGCAGCAGCTCCAGGGCGTCGCCGATACGGATGGTCAACCGCGGGTCGTCGGCGAGGCCCAAGTATTCCATGGCCAGACGCGGCACGTCCGGACGCAGCTCGATGACCTCGACGTCTTCCAGCGGCAGGAAGGCGAGGCAGGCCTCGGTCAGGTTGCCGCCCCCCAGGCCGAGGAATAGCGCACTCTCCGGCGCCTCGTGGCAGAGCGCGCCGAGCAGCATGGCACGAGTGTAGTCGTACTCCAGCCAGCTAGGATCGGTGGTGAACACGCAGCTCTGCTCCACCGCCTCGCCGAATTCGAGAAAGCGGTAGTCACCGACTTCCAGCACGCGGATCAGCCCGAATTCGTCACGCACCTCGGCGAGCAGGCGCTCCTCTTTTTCCATTGCCATCCCCCTGCGATAAGCCGGCTATGTTAACAGCCGCCACGACCTGCGTTCATCGCACGCCACGCTGGCGATCGGTTAACATGTGCGACCATGCCGTAATCCAATCAAGGATCTGATGATGAAGCAGAACTGGAGTCCTGACAGCTGGAGAGTCAAGCCCATCCAGCAGCAACCGGAATACCCCGATGCCATCCATCTCGCCCAGGCGGAGCAGACCCTGGCCGGCTATCCACCGCTGGTCTTCGCCGGCGAGGCGCGCGAGTTGCGCCGACTGTTCGGCGAAGTCAGCCAGGGGCGCGCCTTTCTGCTGCAGGGCGGCGATTGCGCGGAAAGCTTCGCCGAATTCTCCTCGACCAAGATCGCTGACACCTTAAAAGTGCTATTGCAGATGGCGATCGCCATGACCTTCGCCGCCGGCTGTCCGGTGGTCAAGGTGGGGCGCATGGCCGGCCAGTTCGCCAAACCGCGCTCGGCCTGCAGCGAGACCGTCGACGGCGT
>NZ_BAAGYK010000152.1:338-4670 GCF_054779355.1 Azotobacter armeniacus | reverse complement strand
GAATTCACGAGTGTTGCTTGTGTCGCTGACAATCTTTCGATCACCAGTCTTACCCACAAGCACCCACACGAATTGCTTGATTCAACTTGTTAAAGAGCGTTTCGTCTGAGCCTTTCGTCTCAACCGAGGCCGCGCATTCTACAGCAGCCTTTTCCTCTGTCAAGCGGCGCAAGAAAAATTTTTAATTTCTTGAACCACTCACATTGCAAACCACACACCCACCATAAACTGCATCAAGCATTTAAAACGCCAAAGATCTTGATGCAAAAGCGGCAAGCTTCATCATCAAAACCAACGAAAACATACCTATGTTTGAAAATAGCAGAAGCATGCCGTATCACCTCACACCCAACCATACCAGACGACGAAAGGACGGCAGGGCAAGCCCCCTACAAAACATCGCCCCTCCTCGGTTGGCAGCTTTGCCACACGACGGATAACTGCGGTTTTTAGGATGAACCCAAAAAGAAGACCGAAAAAGCCTACCCCGCAGCCCTCAACTCAAACCAACTTACGCCCTTTATTGGCCGCAATGCGCATGCGCAGCGCGCTGAGCTTGATGAAGCCTGCGGCGTCAGCCTGGTTGTAGGCACCAGCATCGTCCTCAAAGGTAGCGATGCCGGCATCGAACAGCGAGTCATCGGACTTCCGGCCGACCACGATGACGTTGCCCTTGTACAGCTTCAGGCGCACCACGCCATTCACGTTGACCTGGGAGGCATCGATCATCTGCTGCAGCATCTGACGCTCTGGGCTCCACCAGTAACCGTTGTAGATCAGGCTGGCGTACTTAGGCATTAGCTCATCTTTCAGATGGGCAACTTCGCGGTCGAGGGCAATCGACTCGATAGCACGATGCGCCCGGAGCATGATGGTGCCACCAGGGGTCTCATAGCAGCCGCGGGACTTCATGCCGACATAGCGGTTCTCGACGATATCCAGACGGCCGATGCCGTTGGCGCCGCCGATCTGGTTGAGTTTGGCCAGCACCGCCGCCGGGGTCATCTCGACGCTGTCGATAGCAACAATATCACCCTTGCGGTAAGTCAACTCGATGTAGGTGGGCGCGTCCGGGGCCTTCTCCGGAGAAGTGGTCCAGCGCCACATGTCCTCTTCGTGCTCGGCCCAGGTGTCCTCTAGCACGCCTCCCTCATAGGAGATGTGAAGCAGGTTGGCGTCCATGGAGTACGGCGACTTCTTCTTGCCGTGGCGCTCGATTGGAATGGCGTGCTTCTCGGCGTAATCCATTAACTTCTCACGAGACAACAAGTCCCATTCACGCCAGGGGGCAATCACCTTGACACCCGGCTTTAGCGCGTAGGCTCCCAATTCGAAGCGCACCTGGTCGTTACCCTTGCCGGTAGCGCCGTGGGAGATGGCGTCAGCCCCAGTGGCATTGGCGATCTCGATCAGGCGCTTGGCGATCAGTGGGCGGGCAATAGAGGTACCCAACAGGTACTCGCCTTCGTAGATGGTGTTGGCGCGGAACATCGGAAAGACGAAGTCACGCACGAACTCTTCGCGCAAATCGTCGATAAAGATTTCCTTGACGCCGAGGGCCTGTGCCTTAGCACGCGCCGGCTCGACTTCTTCGCCCTGACCTAAGTCAGCGGTGAAGGTCACCACTTCACAATTATAAGTATCCTGCAGCCACTTGAGGATCACCGAGGTATCCAAGCCACCGGAATACGCCAGGACAATCTTTTTCACGTCCGCCATGCCATCAGCTCCACAGGATTTACGAAAAGCTGCCGATTGTACCGGCGGCGCCCGGCCTTTTACAGAGGCGCCTTCCTACTTCGGACTAGATGAGCAGGCAGCAACGTGCTGCCCCAAACCTTTTCCGGTAGGATGTATGGCAGTCTTAATTTTCTGGAAGCTTCAATGTCCGACCGCCTGACCCTGCGGCGCCCCGACGACTGGCATATTCACCTTCGCGACGGCGACGCCCTAACGCGAACAGTGCCCGATGCAGCACGTGTTTTCGGCCGCGCCATTGTTATGCCTAATCTGGCTCCCCCGGTCCGCAATGCTTCTGAAGCAGACGCCTACCGGCGGCGCATCCACGCCGTACTCCCTGCGACCAGCCGCTTTGAGTCCTTGATGACACTCTATCTCACGGATCGGACCAGGCCAGAGGACATTCGAGTCGCCAAAGCCAGCGGCTTCGTGCATGCAGCCAAACTCTATCCTGCGGGAGCCACGACTAATTCAGACTCAGGGGTCACCAGTATTGACAACATCTTCCCGGTGCTGGAAACAATGGCCGAGGTAGGCCTGCCGCTACTGGTGCATGGCGAGGTGACCCGCAGTGAGATCGATGTATTCGACCGCGAGAAGTACTTCATCGACGAGCATCTGGCCCGCATAGTCGATCGCTTCTCCACTCTCAAGGTGGTGCTCGAGCATATCACCACCCATGACGCCGTACAGTTTGTGGAGGCCAGCAGCAGCAATGTGGGCGCTACTATCACCGCCCATCACCTTTTGTACAATCGCAACCACATGCTGGTCGGCGGCATCCGTCCACACTTCTATTGCCTGCCGATCCTCAAGCGCCATACTCATCAGGAAGCCCTGCTGGATGCTGCTACCAGCGGCAATCCGAAGTTCTTTCTCGGCACCGACTCGGCGCCGCATGCCTGCTACGCCAAGGAAGCCGCCTGCGGCTGCGCTGGCTGCTACACAGCCTACGCAGCCATCGAACTGTATGCCGAAGTCTTCGAACAACGCAACGCCCTGGACAGGCTAGAAGCCTTTGCCAGTCACTATGGAGCCGACTTCTACGACATGCCGCGAAACACCGATTACATTACCTTGATTCGCGAGGAATGGACGGCACCAGCCAGCCTGAAGTTCGGCGAGCATAACCTGGTTCCACTGCGTGCAGGGGAGAAGCTGCGCTGGCGCCTGCTGGAGGAAAACACGTGACCGAAGAACGCTTCGACGACATCCTCGAAACGTCCAGCGCTACTAACACATCACGCCATCCCATGGCACAACGCTTTCGCGGCTACCTGCCAGTCGTTGTGGATGTCGAGACAGGTGGATTCAACAGCGCAACCGACGCCCTGCTGGAAATCGCAGCCATCACCATCGGCATGGATGAACAGGGTTTCTTGTTCCCCGAGCACAGCCATTTTTTTCGGGTTGAGCCTTTCGAGGGCGCCAATATCGAAGCAGCAGCCCTGGAGTTCACCGGCATTAAACTGAATCACCCATTGCGCATGGCAGTCGGCGAGGACCATGCTCTACAGGAAATATTCCGCGGTGTACGCAAGGCGGTGAAATCCAATGGATGCAAACGCGCCATTCTAGTCGGTCATAACAGCAGCTTTGATCTGGCCTTCCTCAACGCCGCCGTAGCCCGCTGCGACATCAAGCGCAACCCCTTCCACCCCTTCTCCAGCTTCGATACGGCCACTCTGGCCGGACTCGCCTACGGTCAGACTGTACTCGCCAAGGCATGCCAGAGTGCCAGCATCGAATTCGATGGGCGCGAGGCACATTCGGCACGTTATGACACGGAAAAGACCGCAGAATTGTTCTGCGGAATAGTCAATCGCTGGAAAGAAATGGGCGGCTGGGTGGATTTCGCCTGAATCAACACGCTGGCTGCCTTACCTCTCCTAGCACCCACCAGCCAAGCTAACCGGCACTTTGCCTTGGTCACTTGATTGAGCGAAGCTTCACCCCTCATAGATAGCTCCGCTCTTGCCTGATCGGGCAACAGGAAGTGTTTCGTCCGGCCAAGTCATCTGGCTTGAGCCCGCCAGGGCCATCGCATGAAGCCAAGCATTCTCATTCGAGTCCCAGCAGTTCGGCCCGATAGTCATCCAAAGTGTCGGCGATGAGCCGACGAGTCTTGAGGCTGCCCTTGCGCTGGCTCGGGTCCAGGCGGAGCAGGTTCAGCGTCAGCCGCTTCAGCGTCGCCAGATTATGGGCCGCATGGGCGGTACGCGCGCGCATTCGGTTATCGGCAAACACCACGCCCAGGCACCAGTGCACGCGGTTCTCGATGCCCCAGTGCTGGCGGATCGCCAATGCCAGCCGCTCGGCATCCGGCGCCAGGCTGCTGATGAAGTGTGCCGGCGGAAGGTCTCGAAGAAGTCCTCGATCGACTCCAGCAGCGTAGGCTGGTTGCCTTTGACCGCCAGGACATAGTCGGCCTTCTGTTTGCGAATCGCTTGCGCAATGCCGGGCGGGGTTCCCCCGGCATCGATCGTCACCACACAGCCCTCCAGGGCCAGGGTGGCCAGCACCTCAGGAATGGCTGCTTTTCATTGGACTTGGCCGCTGTGGCTTGCTGGTCCGGCGTCAGCCGCAAAGGCA
>NZ_BAAGYK010000152.1:0-328 GCF_054779355.1 Azotobacter armeniacus | reverse complement strand
GACCAGATGCAGCGCCGCCTCACCGGCCGTGGCCGTACGACGACTGGTTTTGCCATCCAGGGCCACCACCTGAGGCGAGAGCGCGGGCAACACCGCCTCGACCCTGCGCCGGAAGGCGGCCTCGAAGGCCTGCGGCTGGATCAGCGCGAAGAGCCGGGCGAAGGTGTCATGCGAAGGAATGCCGTTGGGCAACGCCAGGTAGCGACGAAACCAGGGCAGCTTCTCCTGAGAGCTTGTGAAAAAACCCACCGGGCCTGCGCTCTGCGAGAATAGGCGCGGGGTTTGGACCGGAGGCAAGAGATGGCAGGCACAGGTGGCGAGCTGTTCG
>NZ_BAAGYK010000151.1:0-1989 GCF_054779355.1 Azotobacter armeniacus | reverse complement strand
TCGTGTATCCCTTCTCGACAAAGAGAAGACACGCTACACCAAACCTGCTCGGGCTGAAGCCGCTTGAAGCTACGGGCGCATCCGTTCATGCGATTGCCCTGCAGCGAATGGCATTTGCGCTCAGTTCTTTTGCCGGCTATGGTAGGTCAATCTCAATCCCTGCTCTGCCCTCGCATCAGCCTGTTCAGCTTCGCCCGCACCTCGATCTCCAGCTCTGGATGCTTGGCGATTTCCAGCTTCGCCCAGCTTTGCCACCCGTTCCCTTTGTCCCTACGCTGCGAATAGATCAGGTTGGCCAAGTCGAGGGCCCGCTTGTACCGGTTCAGGCACTCGGCTCTGCTCGCGCTAATCGCAGCCCGCTCTGCAGGTGAAATGGTCGCCAAATTGAAGCCAGGCATGTCTGCACATCCTCATTGGTTGCTATCTCAGCCCTATCCAGCGCCTCGTAGGTTTTCTCATCCAGCTTGCCCGCTCGATCTTCGGCAGAGTCCCCCATCTCTTCCAGCTCCAAGCAATCCCCCCCTCAGACATTACTTCTGCTCCTCCCAGTCGAGCCTCTTGGGAACAGGCAACACGCTCTTAAGGCTGTCCAGCTCCAGCAGGGTGAAATAGCCTCTCCCGTCTGACAGCCAAGCCCCGGTGTCGATGTGGTAGACGTTTCCAAGGACGGCTGGACGGCGCAACCACGTATGGCCGACCACAACTGCTCTAACCCCAAGCACAGCGCTTTCATCGCCTGCATCGATTCGCCTCCGCGACCACTGGCAATGGACCTTGATTTGCTCAAGCATTCGTTCAGGCAAAGCCGGGTTGCTCAATGCCAGGCGAAAGTCATCCCAGGTCGCCAGCGGGCAGTCGGCATGTACCAAGCCGACCAGCCCTTCCTCCGTCTTCACTTCGATAGCAATGGGCAACTCTGCGAACTGCACGGCGAACGCCTGTTGCTCCTCTTTAGGCAGGGCGAGGAACCATGAGGCGCCGGAGGCCAGATAGGCCTCAAAATCACCGACATGGCTCGTCAGCGCATACTGGACAGCAAGCTCCTCATGGTTTCCCTGTACAGCGATGAACCATGGTTTCGCCAGCCACTCCAAGGCCTGATCGGATTCAGGGCCGCGGTCTACCAGATCACCAACCGAGAACAGCCGATCGGTCCTAGGGTTGAAGCCAGCGGCGTCCAAGGTGACCTGAAGCTTGGAGAAATGGCCATGGATATCGCCGACGGCAAAGTCGCGGCCGGCGATGTTTCGCTCGAAACGTCGAATCTTGCTCATGCTGCAATTCCTCGAATTTTGAGTAGCCCTTCGGATCCAGATGGCTTGGCTCTCAGAGGTTGTGAAAAATTCAAGCGGCTGCTGCGCCCCCCCTCAAAACAGCCGCTAAAACGTTGCGCTACGTGAAAAGTAAGACCATTTGGCTCATAAACTCTCCCGCTTTTCACATGGCACGCCTTTTTGAAGGGGATTGGAGAGGCTCTCACGGCACTGTTCGATTTTTTCACAACCTCTCAGCTCTCCAGCCTCAGCCCAGAACAGCGTGAGCAGTTGAAGGCATGCCTGTCGGCACCTGGCAGCCTTGCGCAGGACATGATCGCTACGCCCAGCAGCTGCCCGCACTGTCAGTCCAGCGAGTTACAGCCGTGGGGCTCCAATGGCGGCCTGCCACGGTATCGCTGCAAGTTTTGCGGCAAAACCAGCAACCCATTGACGGGTACACCGATGGCGCGACTGCGAAAGCGCCATCTCTGGCAAGACTATGCCGAGGCGTTGACCCAGAGCCTGACGGTACGCAGGGCGGCGAAACACTGTGGCGTCAGCAAGAACACAGCCTTCCTGTGGCGACACCGGTTCCTGTCCCAGATCGCCGATCACCAGGCCCAGCATGAGTCCGGGATTGTCGAGGCCGATGAAACCTTCTTTCTGGAGTCTTTCAAGGGGCAGCGAGACTTGCCGCGCCTACCTCGCAAGCGCGGAGGCAGTGCGAAGCGAC
>NZ_BAAGYK010000150.1:0-1641 GCF_054779355.1 Azotobacter armeniacus | reverse complement strand
AGCGATGGCCTTCTACCCAGGCCAGCTTTTCCAGGGGCGTGCCGGCCGGCGCCCAGGTGGTGAAATAGGCCAGTTCCCCATCGACCAGGCGGCGGCGAATCAGCTGGCCCCATGTCCACAGTCCTGTCGCGGATAGGCCATAGTCACTGGCCTCCAGGTCTGCCAGCTCCAGATAGGCCCAGTCATGAAGACGCGGTCCCTGAGTGCCTTCGCCTGCCGAGCAGCATCTCCAGGCCGAGGGCGGTAACGCCTGCGCCACCTGCTCGGCCGTGCCGGAGATCCAGGGCCTATCAATCCAGGCCTTGACGGTATGGGTGCCCTTGACACCCAGCACGTAGCCCTTCCCGGCACGTCGCAGGGCGGTCTCGAGATGACCCACGCCATAGACGCTGTCGGCGGCCACCCAGGCAAAAGGCGTATTCGCCGCGATGGCCCGCTCGATCATGTCCTGGGCCATCCGGGGTCTGGTTGAAAACCCGATACCTTTCGGTACCTGGGCGGCAGCCATACGCAAGGGATCATCCGTCCAGGCTTCGGGCAGGTAGAGGGCTCGGCCGATGAAGGCATGGCCGTGACGCGAGACATAGGCCGCGAAGACACCGATCTGGCAGTTGGCGATCTTGCCGGCCGATCCGCTGTATTGGCGGGCTACCCCGCAAGACGCACGGCCTTGCTTGAGAAAGCCGGTCTCGTCCAGAACCAGGACGGCCTCGTCGTCGGCCAGATGCTCGAGCACATACTCGCGCACCAGATCACGCAGGGCATCGGCCTCCCAGCGACCACGGCCGAGAATGGCCTGTTGACGCCAGGGGCCGGGATCGCCGGCGGCCTCTGCGCGCATCCAGCCGGTCTTGCGTGGCTCGTTGCCCAGCAGGCCATCGAGGAACAAGCCGGCAGAGGCCGCCACTCGCTCCTGGGTAAACAGGGGGCGCATACGCGCCTTGACTTCGCGCAGCGATGAAGCCCACAGCTCCAGGGTTGTCTCGAACGATGCAGTTGTCATCCGGTCTCTCCCAGGCAAGGGAATACATCAAGCAAGGCAGATGAAGGCTAAATATGCAACTGTAGTGCTATGGCCTGTTAACACTACTCTCCGCGAGCCGCGTTGCCGCGCCAAATGGCGCCAGGCGAGGCGCAGGACGCAGGGAATGGCATTCCCTTGCCAAGTCCCGCAACGACGCATGGCGCCATTTGCCGCGCAACCCGCAGGGACGGGCCTGTTTTTGCGCGATGTGTCGTTGCTCGTCGTTCATTTGGAATGACCAAACTTCTCTCCTCGCGCCTAACCCCGCGCAAAAACAGGCTCCGTCGCGGTCGCGTGGAGTAGTGTTAACAGGCCCCAGAGCATTTTCATCAAATACCAGATCACTGCTGCAACTGTAGGTCGGGTTAGCCGCAGGGCGTAACCCGACGCGACGGGCAATGCCGGGCAGGCTGTCGGGTTACGCTACGCTAACCCGACCTACAGAGCGGCCATCCACGCATATCGTTATCCTGATCGCCCCCAAAAGGCGGACTCGAATAAGGTGAAACTGCTCTAACCGGTCACGCACGTCACGCTCGATTTCGTACAGCAGGCCGATGGAGTGCAGCGCCTGCCCGGCCAACTGGCTCTGGTTGGCGACGTGCAGGTCGTAGAAC
>NZ_BAAGYK010000149.1:0-975 GCF_054779355.1 Azotobacter armeniacus | reverse complement strand
TTGTTGGCCACCACCGCGTCGATCTCGCGGCCGGACAGCAGCCAGTTGTTCATCAAGTCCATGCCCCTCTCGCGCTGCCAGTCGCCGGACTGCTCCTCCACCACTTGGATCTGCGGGTACTTGACGAGGATGGCCTTCACGCCGTCGGTGCGCTTGCGGGTGTCGTCGTGGGCCAGGCGGCCGAGGAGGATGGCGATGCTGCCCCGACCGCCCAGCTTCTCGGCCAGGTATTCCATCTGCATCCGCCCGATCTGGCTCTCGTCGGTGCCGACGAAAACCACGCCCAGGGGGAAGTCCTTCACCTCCGGGCGGCTGTTCAGGTACACGAGCGGAATGCCGGCCTGGGTGGCGCGTTCGGTGATCGTGTCGGTAGCGGCGGTATCGGCGGGGTTGACGACGATCACGTCGACCTTCTGTGCGATGAAGTTCTCCACATGGCCGAGCTGCCGGATCAGGTCGCCGGCGGAGTCCTCGACCTGCAGGGTGGCGCCTTCCGGAACGCCCTTGGCGTGATCCTGCATGGCGCGGACCAGATAGGCGACGTAATGGTCGAACTGGCCGACGGTGACGCCGATCCGGAGTTCGGCCAGCGCGGCGGAACTGGCGAGGAACAGGAAAGTTGCGAGCAGGACTGCGCGCGTGCGGGCCAAGGCCCGGGAGGAACTGGCGGTATGCATGACGGCACCTTGTTTATTGTTGTTGGCGGTTACCGGCAGGTTCGGGATCGAACCGGACCGGTCCTTCGTTCGTCTGGCAGGGTTGAACTTTGATTGGAAAAAAAATTCCAGTCAATATAATTTTAGAATTTTATTTCGTATTTCGTTCGTGACGGACTCCCTCTCCGCCCGCGCCAAGCTGGGGTAGGGGTTATCTCAGAGGCTGTGAAGTTTTCGACTCTGGAGCCTGCTGTACCGCGATGCAGGGGAGCAGTGTTGGATTCTCCGCTTCGCGCGCTTTTGCAGTGCCCGGGCCGCG
>NZ_BAAGYK010000148.1:90436-94003 GCF_054779355.1 Azotobacter armeniacus | reverse complement strand
TCACCCAGGCCGCCCGCCTTCCCAATTCGCCCAGATCCAGCAGGCAAACCCTTGATTTTCAAGGACTTCCGCAGACCCCTGCTCGGGAAGTGGGCGCATTATAGAGACCAAAAATCTTCAGTCAAGGATTATTTAGACTCCCTCTATTCCGCCTTCAGGGTAACTTTGGCAAAAGACTTCTTTCCCGCCTGACAGACATGCGTTGCACCGCGCCGGAACAAGAATCCTCGATCAATCACAACACCATCCACGCGCACCCCACCGGAACCGAGCAGATCACGCGCCACAGCAGCATTCTTAACCAAGCCTGCTTTATTTAGCACAGCAGCAATTGGCATATCCTCTATCGAGAGCAGCTCGATCTCAGGTAAATCTTCCGGCTGCTCGCCATCCCTCATGCGATTCCCCACCGAACGATGCGCACTGGCAGCCGCCTCTTCACCGTGGAAACGAGCAACAACCTCCTCAGCCAGCTTAACTTTGATATCCCGCGGATTGGCACCCCGCTCGATATCAGTCCGGAAGACATCGATTTCCTCCATCGAGCGAAAGCTCAAGAGCTCGAAATACCTCCACATCAAAGAATCGGGGATCGACACCAGCTTGCCATACATGATCCCCGGCGACTCTTGAATGCCAACATAGTTGCCCAGCGACTTAGACATTTTCTTCACACCATCCAGCCCTTCGAGCAGAGGCATGGTGACAATGCACTGAGACTTCTGACCATAAGCACGCTGCAATTCGCGCCCCATCAGCAGATTGAACTTCTGATCCGTGCCACCAAGCTCGACATCGGCACGCAAGGCAACAGAGTCATACCCCTGCATCAGCGGGTAAAGAAACTCATGAATTGCAATCGCCTGATTTGAAGCATAACGCTTACTAAAGTCATCACGCTCAAGCATGCGCGCCACAGTGCAATGAGAGGTCAGCCGTACAAAGTCAGCAGGCGTCAACTGCTCAATCCAAGCAGAATTGAAAACCACCTCAGTCTTGGTCGGATCAAGGATCTTGAAAACCTGAGCCTTGTAGGTCTCGGCATTTTCCAATACCTGATCGCGCGTCAGAGGTGGTCGAGTAACACTTTTGCCACTGGGGTCACCGATCATCCCAGTGAAGTCACCTATAAGGAAAATCACCTGATGCCCCAAATCTTGGAATTGGCGCAACTTGTTGATGAGGACAGTATGTCCGAGGTGTAAATCTGGAGCAGTGGGATCGAAACCAGCCTTGACTCGCAGCGGTTGACCACCTCTCAGCTTCTCGACCAGTTCAGCCTCAACCAAGACTTCCTCCGCACCGCGCTTGATCAGCGCCAACTGCTCTTCAATTGACCTCATGACAATCCATCAACCACAAACAGAAAAGATAGTCACATTACAAGATTGCCCATGAATTACAAGGTTTAGCCCAGGGCTAATCGCATGAAGCCAAGCATTCTCATTCGAGTCTCGGCAGCTCGGCCCGATAGTCATCCGAGGTGTTGGCGATGAGCCGACGAGTCTTGAGGCTGCCCTTGCGCTGGCTCGGGTCCAGGCGGAGCAGGTTCAGCGTCAGTCGCCTCAGCGTCGCCAGGTTATGGGCCGCATGGGCGGTACGCGCGCGCATCCGGTCATCGGCAAACACCACGTCCAGGCACCAGTGCACACGGTTCTCGATGCCCCAGTGCTGGCGGATCGCCGATGCCAGCCGCTCGGCATCCGGCGCCAGGCTGCTGATGAAGTAACGTCGCTCATGCGAAACCCTGCCCTGCAGGTGGTGCTCCGACTCGATCCCCCCGAAACAGCCGAGGTCAGGCCAGCGCTCGGGGTGAGCCAGGCAGGCCAGCTCGCCGAAAACATGACAGCGCCGGATTTCCAGCCGCCCATGGCCTTTTTCGACCGTTTCACAGAACCCGTGCGGGGTGCGCTCGGGCATGTGCCGGCGGAAGGTCTCGAAGAAGTCCTCGATCGACTCCAGCAGCATGGGCTGGTTGCCTTTGACCGCCAGGACATAGTCGGCCTTCTGTTTGCGAATCGCTTGCGCAATGCCGGGCTGGACTCCCCCGGCATCGATCGTCACCACACAGCCCTCCAGGGCCAGGGTGGCCAGCACCTCAGGAATGGCTGCCTTTTCATTGGACTTGGCCGCTGTGGCTTACTGCCCCAGGATCGGTCCGGCGTCAGCCGCAAAGGCACTGACCAGATGCAGCGCCGCCTCACCAGCCGTGGCCGCACGACGACTGGTTTTGCCATCCAGGGCCACCACCTGAGGCGAGAGCGCGGGCAACACCGCCTCGACCCAGCGCCGGAAGGCGGCCTCGAAGGCCTGCGGCTGGATCAGCGCGAAGAGCCGGGCGAAGGTGTCATGCGAAGGAATGCCGTTGGGCAACGCCAGGTAGCGACGAAACCAGGGCAGCTTCTCCTGAGCCCACGCCTGGATCGCTTCGAAGGTGTCGGCACCGACCAGAATGCCACAGACGGCGATGGTCAGTGTTTCGACCAGGGAATGCTGAACCTCGTTGGTCTGCCGGGGATCGCCTGGGAGACGAATACGTCCGTGATGGGCATGGGAAGGGAAGGCATGCGCAGGTGCTCAAATATCCCATTGATACGCTCTTGCGATCACGGCTTCAAATGCGAGGCGTTCGCTTCATGCGATTGCCCTGAGGTTTAGCAGGCTGTTGAAAAAAGCCAGAGCGCTTTCCACTTCTGGCAAATTGACTGCCATCTTCTTCATGCAGAGCTCAGAGGCTGTGAAAAAACCAATTTCTCTCGCAGTTAGGGGGTGTTGACGTTTCGAGCCAGAGGGGTCGATGAGGGCGGGAAAGCCTGCAAAATCAAGGTTCCCACACCGCTCCCTCCGCAGGCTGGCAATGCCCCGATCGATGCTCACCGACGAACGCTGGTCGAAGCTGGAAAAGGTTCTGCTTCAGCAATCCATTCACCACAAGCCGGATCTGCGCATGACGGTCGAGGGGATGCTCTACCGGATGCGCGCAGGCTGCCCCCGGAGAGACCTGCCCAGCGCCTTCGGAGGCTGGAACTCGGTCTACAAGCGTTTCAACGCGTGGTCGGCGGCGGGCAAGTGGCTGTGACAAACTCGCCCCTACGGCTATGCCTGCGCCCGGCATGACGCGGGGCGGCCGAATAATGCAATTTGCCGTTCTGCGCTCGAATCCCGAATGGCGCAGGCAATGGCGAAACTGCCTCCTCTACTCATGAAATTATCGAAAATTTCACAGCCTCTCAGCCCAAGCCAATGCGTGGACTCGATCTCGAGCAAGACGAGCTGTTCAGCTACCCAGCGCTGGAACAGCGCATCCCGAACGACCATCCGCTGCGTCCATTGCGCCGGCGGGTCGATACGATCCTGGCTTCGATGGCTCGGGACTTCGACGGGCTTCACTCCAGGCCAGGGCGTGCCTCGATCGCCCCGGAGCGGCTGTTGCGCGCTTCGTCGCTCCAGGTGATCTACACCGTCCGCTCCGAGCGGCAGCTGGTCGAGCAGATCGATTTCAACCTGTTGTCTCGCTGGTTTGCCGGTGGACGAGCCGGTGTGGGGTCACTCGACCTTCAGCCAGAA
>NZ_BAAGYK010000148.1:85589-90426 GCF_054779355.1 Azotobacter armeniacus | reverse complement strand
TTCTTCGAGCGCATCAAGTCGCTGGAGCAGTGGCCCGGGTACGCCAGCGATGGGCATTTCAGCGTGGACGGCACGCGGATCGACGCCTGGGCTTCGCACAAGTCTTTCGTCCGCAAGGACGGCGGCAAGCCGCCGGCAGATGGCACGCGCAACCCCTACGCCGACTTCAAGGGCGAGAAGCGCAGCAACGCCACCCATCGGTCGAAAACCGATCCCGAGGCCCGTCTGGCGCGCAACAACAACGGCGACGCCAGCCGTCTGGCGCATAGGGCACACACGATGATCGAGCACCGCAGCAGGCTGATCGTGGATGTGGAGTGCACCGGGTTCAACGGGCCTGCCGAAGTCGAGGCCGCGCTGGCCATGCTGGAGCGCACGGCCAAGCCGGGCAGCACGGTCGGGGCGGACAGGAACCATGGCCAACAGGCCCTTGTCCAGGGTGCGCGCGAACTGAAGGTGACGCCGCCTGTGGCGCGCCAGGAAAAGGGCAGCGCCATCGACGGACGCACGACGCGTCATCCGGGGTATGCGACCAGCCTGAAGCTCCGCAAGCGGATCAAGGAAGGCTTTGGCTGGCTGAAGACGGTGGGCGGGCTGCGCAAGACCAGGCTGACCGGTCGGGCGAAGCTGAGTGCCCAACTGCTGCTGGGCTTCTCGGTCTACAACCTGATCCGCCTGGGGAGCCTGTCGGGCTGGTGGCGAGGCTCGCATGTATAGGGCGAGCTGCGCCCGGAAAACGCCGAAAGGCGTGGGAAGGCGCTGGAATCGTCCAAAAGGGCCTGAAGCTAGGCCTTTTGAAAGAAACGTCAGGGTCTGAGCGCTTGAAAAAACGTCAAACCTGACGGACTGGGGCAGTTGGAGCTGAATTTTTCAACGACCTGTTAGTCGTTTGTCTATCCCTTAGGGTTAAAGGGGAAACGGTGGCCTGTGTCTCAAGGGACTCATTCAGACAAACCACACGCCCCTCAGGGTTGCCTCATAGGCGATTTGATTATATTTTAGTCAGTTACTGTATTCTAAACACCCCCTGCCATGACTCAAAAAGACACCAAAGCCTCGCTCTACCCAAAAAGCCATATTTTGGCTGCCAGTGGTGTAGTAGCGCTGCTCAGCCTGGCCCTGCTGGTGTTCCCCTCACGTGAGGTCGAGGCGAAGAAACCCTTTATCAATCCAGAGATAGAGAGCGCTTTGACTTGGAGTGAAAAAACAGACGACCAAAAACCAGAACTGCCCGTCGACGAGGCGGCACTGTCTTATGCCATGCCCGAAGGCTCCACGGATAGCCTGCCCAGCTCTGCGGAGCAGCCCCTTCAGCAGACTGGAAGTGATGCCCCCCCTACCGCGACTGCAACCCCTCACCTGTCCACAACCAAAAAAATTGTGACCGCAAGCAAGGGGGATTCCCTTTCGGCAGTGTTCGCCAAGGTAGGGGTCCCAATTTCCACCTGGCAAGAAATCCTTAGCAACAACAAGGAAGCCGCCAAACAGCTGGAGCGCGTCAAAGCCGGGCAAAAGTTTGAATTCACGCTTTCCGCCAACGGCGAGCTGCAAACTTTGCACACCAAGCTGGACAGACTGAAAACCATGAAAATTAGCAAGTCTGCCCAAGGGTTTTCCATCAAGCATGATATCGCCAAGCCCGAGGTGCGCACTGTCTATGCCCGTGGCGTGATCGACAGCTCTTTATTTCTTGCAGCCAAGAAAGCCGGCCTCTCCCATAGCACGACCTTGGCTCTGTCGAACATCTTTGCCTATGACATCGATTTCGCTCGGAGCATCCGCCGCGGCGACGAGTTCGAAGTGATCTACGAGGAAAAGCGCCTCGGCAGCAAACGCTTAAATCAGAGTAATATTCTTGCCGCCCGCTTCATCAATCGAGGCAAGACTTACACCGCCGTGCGCTACACCAACAAGCAAGGCGCAACCAACTACTACACCGCCGATGGCAACAGCATGCGCAAGGCCTTCATCCGCACGCCCGTGGACTTTGCCCGCATAAGCTCACGCTTTTCCAACGGCCGTCGCCATCCGATTCTCAATAAGATCCGCGCCCACAAAGGTGTCGACTATGCTGCTCCACGCGGCACGCCGATCCGCGCAACCGGCAACGGGAAAGTGACTCTCGCCGGCCGCAAGGGCGGATATGGCAACACCGTAATCATCCAGCACGGCAACCGCCACCAGACCCTCTATGCACACATGCAGGGCTTTGCCAAAGGAGTCCGTACGGGCAGCACCGTCAAACAAGGGCAGATCATCGGCTACATTGGGACCACCGGTTTATCGACCGGGCCGCACCTCCATTATGAGTTCCAGATCAATGGCACTCACGTCGATCCCTTGTCGCAAAAATTGCCAATGGCCGACCCGATTGCCCGAAGTGAAAGGCAGCGCTTCCTGCAGCAGACCCAGGCGCTGATAGCCCAGATGAATCAGGAAAAGGCCACCATGCTGGCCATGGACAAGCGCTGACCATGGCGCTTTACTTGGGGGTAATGTCTGGTACCAGCCTGGACGGGCTAGATATCGCCCTTGTCGATCAGGACACCCGGACCAATCTACTCGGCATGCTTTATCTGCCCATGCCTGCGGATCTTCGTGCTGATCTGCTGGCCCTCTGCTCCCCTGGCCCCAATGAACTGGTGCGGGCAGCACTCGTCGAGCAGCAATGGGTGCATCTTGCCGCTCAAGGTATCGATAGCCTGCTCAAACAGCAGAGTATCCAACCCGCCCGGATTCGCGCCATTGGCAGCCACGGACAAACCATTCGTCATCATCCGGCACAGGGCATCACCATTCAGATCGGCAATCCGGCTTTACTGGCTGAATGCACCGGCATCAGCGTCGTCAGCGACTTCCGAAAACGCGACCTTGCCGCAGGGGGCCAGGGTGCTCCGCTGGTACCAGCTTTCCACCAGGCGCTGTTCGCAGACGACAGCACCCACCGCGCCATCCTCAACATTGGCGGCTTCAGCAATCTGACCCTGATTGAGCCAGGAAAACCGGTTTACGGCTTCGATTGCGGCCCCGGCAACGTTCTTCTGGATGCCTGGATTCAGCGCCAGCAAGGCCTTGAGTTTGATCGTAACGGCGACTGGGCGGCCAGCGGCAAGATACGGTCGGCATTGCTGAAGACACTTCTCGGCGATCCCTTCTTTCTGAGCCGGGGCCCGAAAAGCACGGGTCGCGAGCTGTTCAACATGGTCTGGCTGGAGCAACAATTGGCCGGGCTGCCAACCATGGCGCCAGCGGACATACAGGCCACCCTGCTCGAACTCACCGCCAGCAGCATCGTCGACTCCCTGCAAACAGCCCAAGGCAGGACGGATGAGCTGCTCGTTTGTGGTGGTGGAGCCCACAACCAGGCACTCATGAAACGGCTCGCCGAACTATTGCCTACCAGCAAGGTAGCCACCACCGAGGCCTACGGGATCCCCCCGGACTGGATCGAAGCCATGGCCTTTGCCTGGCTGGCGCACTGCTGCTTGGAAGGCATACCAGCCAACCGGCCCAGCGTGACCGGAGCACGAGGGCCGCGGATCCTGGGCGCCATTTATCCTGCCTGAGCCCCAGACAACACCCAGACGACAAATAAAAACGCCACCCCCAAGAGGGACGTTTTGACTTGATGCAGGCTCAGATCGAAAAAGACTGGCCACAACCGCAGGTGGTCGCGGCATTGGGGTTCTTGATCACGAAGCGCGAACCTTCCAGCCCTTCTTGATAATCCACCTCAGCCCCGGCCAGATATTGAAAACTCATCGGATCGACGACCAGGCTGACACCCTCACGCTCGACGAGGGTGTCATCCTCGGCGAGGTCTTCATCGAAAGTGAATCCGTACTGGAACCCCGAGCATCCACCTCCCGTGACGAAAACGCGGAGCTTCAGGCGCGGATTGCCTTCCTCGCTGATCAGGGTCTTCACCTTGTTTGCGGCCCCCTGCGTAAAGAGCAGCGGTGTCGGGGTGAAGGTTTCTACGGTCATGCTGGTGACTCCCCGGCGCCATGCGCCCTAACTGTCATTGAAGTGAATTATCCACCTGCGCGGAAAACCTGGTCAACAGACTGCCAACCACGCCCCGTCAACAGACTAGCTTCAGGAAGGCTAGTGCAGTTTCAACCGACATCTTGTTCAAGTGGTGGGAGCTGTTCGCAACCGTAATAGGTGCAGACCCGCTCCATTACCTCGGCGATGGTCAACGGGCGTTCGGGTTCATGGATCGCCCGCTTGCCATGCACCCAGCAAGGCTCGATTCGATTCACCCAGGGGCTCTTGCTCGGCAGGCGGCAGGCGGCAGCTTACGATCCGTACGCCACCCTCGGCCCTGGCCCGGCGATTGTGCGTCCCGATCCAGGCCCGCACTCGATGGCTGACATGCCAGCTGGCATTGTCCCAGATCATCAGCAGCGCCTTCTTGCCCTCGCTCGCCAGGCGCTCGCAGACCCACGCCAGGAAGTCCTCGGTCACCTGGCTGACCGGGCGGCCCCTGACGAAGCGCAGCAGCATCCGCCCCGTGTCGGCGCGCAACAGACCATAGCAACTCAGCGCCTTGGGTTCGGCATCCTGCAGATCCGCCGACAACTGCTGCAAGCGCAGAGCCGGCCCCTCGCTCCAGGCCTTCAGGGACGGACGCGCGAAGCGGCTCCACCAGACTTCGTCCTGAAAACCCAGCACCCAGTCCGAGCGCCTCGCCGCCAACTCGATCAGGCGGTCGCGCCACTTTTTTTACGGGCGTAATGCGGATCCGGACTGGTGATCCAGGTCTTGGCCCGCTTCCAGCCCACGCCCAGGCGTATCAGCGCCTGGCGGATCGACTCGTGGCTCAGTTGCCGCT
>NZ_BAAGYK010000148.1:0-85579 GCF_054779355.1 Azotobacter armeniacus | reverse complement strand
GCCACCTCGGCGGCCAGGCTCAAACTCCACAGGCTGGTCGGTTTGCCGAAGTCGCGAGGGCTGCGGTGCAGCAAGGCGCGCAAGCGTTCGGTCTGCGTCCCCGCGAGCAGGGGACGGACGCGCTTGGGCCGATGCGACTTCTCCGTCAGGCAAGACACTCCCTCGGCGGCAAAGGCCCGCCGGGTGTTGCGTACGGTTTGCGTGGCGCAGCCGAACAGGGCGGCGATTTCCGTGGCGGTCTTGCCGTCGGCGCTGGCCAGCAGGATCTGGCAGCGCCGCAGCGTGAAGGCTTCTCGGGCACGCAGGCCAGCCTGCAGGGCCTGCCGTTCCTCGGCAGCCAAAGGGCGAACGAATAGAGGTGCTTTCATGGGCCATAGCATCGCTCGACGCCGTATTTTCCACAACTACACCTATGAAACTGCACTAGGCAACCTGCAAGCCAGCCTGGCGATCAGGGCAGCAAGGCGGCATGAGCCAGGCCAAGCCGCTCATCCAGCCCGAAGAGGATGTTCATGTTCTGCACCGCCTGGCCGGAGGCCCCCTTGACCAGATTGTCGATCACCGACAGCACTACTACCAGATCGCCGCCCTGCGGTCGGTGCACAGCGATGCGGCAGACATTGGCACCCCGTACGCTGCGGGTTTCCGGATGGCTGCCGGTCGGCATCACGTCAACAAAGGGTTCGTTGGCATAGCGCTTCTCGTAGAGCGCCTGAAGATCCACTGAGCGGTCGACAACGGTTGCATACAGGGTGGCATGGATGCCGCGGATCATCGGCGCAAGGTGTGGCACAAAGGTCAGCCCGACCTCGCCCTTGGCTGCGCGGCGCAGGCCCTGGCTGATCTCCGGCAGGTGACGGTGCCCCTTCACCGAGTAAGCCATCATGCTTTCCCCCGCCTCGCAGAACAGCGAGCCGACCTTGGCTCCGCGACCAGCGCCACTGACCCCGGACTTGCAGTCGGCAATCAGCCGCGCATTGTCGGCCAGACCGGCCTCCAGCAGCGGCAGGAAGCCCAGCTGGGTGGCGGTCGGATAGCAGCCGGGAACGGCGATCAGACGCGCCACACGAATCTGCTCGCGATTCACTTCTGGCAGGCCGTAGACCGCCTCCGGCAGCAGCTCCGGAGCGCCGTGCGGCTGACCGTACCAGCGGGCCCACTCCTCGGCGTCCTGCAGCCGGAAGTCGGCAGACAGGTCGATCACCTGGGTGCCGGCGGCCAGCAATTCGCCGGCCAGGGCATGGGCGACACCATGCGGCGTGGCGAAGAACACCACATCACAGCCACCCAGAATGGCACTGTCCGGCATGCTGAAGGCCAGCTCGTCATAATGGCCGCGCAGATTCGGGTACATATCGGCGACCTTCACCCCCGTCTCCGAGCGTGAAGTGATCACCGCCACCTCCGCCTGGGGATGCTGCGCCAACAGGCGCAGCAGTTCGACCCCGGTGTAGCCCGTGCCACCAACGATACCGACCTTGACCATAATCCGCCCTCGCATCAAGCCACTGAAAGGGTATCGATAATAAAGCCCCAGCCGGCAGCCGGCCAACCGCCCGGATGACGTACGCCACTGCCAGCTACTAGTATTCCGGGTTTACCGCTATCGGGAGTGCTCCATGCTCTACCTCTGGCTGAAAGCCCTGCACATCATCGCCATCATCTGCTGGTTCGCCGGACTCTTCTATCTGCCGCGCCTGTTCGTCTACCACGCCATGAGCGAGGACCAGACCAGCCGCGAACGCTTCTGCATCATGGAGCGCAAGCTCTACCGGGGCATCATGACTCCCTCGCTGATCGCTACCTTGCTGATCGGCATAGGGCTCATCGCAACAAACCCGAGCTACTACTTTAGCCAGGGCTGGATGCATGCGAAGCTCACGGCGGTCCTTCTGCTGATCGGCTATCACCATGCATGTGGCGCCCAGCTCAAGCGCTTCGCCAGCGGCGAAACCCCGCACAGTCATGTGTTCTTCCGTTGGTTCAACGAAGTTCCGGTGCTCTTTCTGCTGGTCATCGTGATCCTGGTCGTGGTGCGCCCGTTCTAATACACCAGGGAGCAACGGAACAGCCACCCCCGCCGACAAGATCGCTCCGATCTGCCTCCATATCAGCTCGCCACTGGCCGCTCTGGAGCGGCCCCGTTAAACTCGGAGGA
This sequence comes from Azotobacter armeniacus, assembly GCF_054779355.1. Classification (NCBI taxonomy): domain Bacteria; kingdom Pseudomonadati; phylum Pseudomonadota; class Gammaproteobacteria; order Pseudomonadales; family Pseudomonadaceae; genus Azotobacter; species Azotobacter armeniacus. The sequence goes on along the minus strand of NZ_BAAGYK010000148.1, from coordinate 83,421 downwards.
CCTCACAACAGGCTGGGAGACTGTCCGTGGACTGTCTATTTTGCAAGATCGTGGCCGGGGAGATCCCTGCGCGCAGGCTCTACGAAGATGACCAGGTTGTCGCCTTTCACGACATCGGCCCACAGGCGCCGGTGCATTTTCTGGTTATCCCGAAGCGGCACATTCCCACCCTCAACGACCTGAGCGAAGAGGACAAGCTTCTTGCCGGGCATATTCTCTTCACCGCCCAGCGCCTGGCCAGAGAGCAGGGCTGCGAGGAGGGGTTCCGCGTGGTGATGAACTGCAACGAACAAGGCGGACAAACCGTCTACCACATTCACATGCACGTGCTCGGCCAGCGCCCGATGCACTGGCCGCCGGGCTGAGCGGCTCTGCGCCGCAGCTGCGGCACCCCCAAGCGCCACCCGCCCGGGTTAAACTGCCCGGCATGAATTCTCCCGGAGGCTCCATGGCCAACGAACGCCACTACTCGGCCACAGATCGTCTGCTATTGCAGGCCGATGCCGCCTTGCGCACCCTGCTGCCCTTCAGCGGCAAGCCCTATCGTCCGTCACCGGCACAGAGCGAACCGGAGACTCAACTCGACGCCAGCAAGGCCCGCCACGTCGCCGGCCTGATGCGCATCAATCATACCGGCGAGGTCTGCGCCCAGGCGCTCTACCAAGGCCAGTCGCTGACGGCCCGACTGCCGCAGGTGCGCAGCGCCATGGAGCAGGCCGCCAACGAGGAGGTCGATCACCTGGCCTGGTGCGAACAGCGTATCCGCGAACTGGACAGCCGCCCCAGCCTGCTCAATCCGCTGTTCTACGGTCTGTCCTTCAGCCTCGGCGCAACTGCCGGCATAATCAGCGACAGGGTCAGCTTGGGCTTCGTCGCGGCGACCGAGGACCAAGTCTGCAAGCACCTGGACGATCACCTGGGTCAACTGCCGGAGGAAGACCGGAAATCCCGCGCCATCCTCGAGCAGATGCGTATCGACGAGCAGCAACATGCCGCTACCGCTCTCGAGGCCGGAGGCCTGCGCTTCCCGGCGCCAGTCAAATTCGGCATGTCCCTGCTGTCCAAGGTGATGACCAATACCACCTACCGAATCTGAATGGCACAGAATCTCGTGTAACACAAAGGGCACCGCGGCGCCCTTTGTATTTTCAAGCGCGAGGTCTGAGGCCTGCCGCCACCTCAGTGCGGCATATTGCGCGCATAGAAGATTTCCAGCATTTCGTGACGCAGGCGCTTCTCCACCTGCTTGCGCTGCTCGGCGGAGAGGTTGCGAGTGGCATCACCGAACAGATAGTTGTCCAGGTCGAAGTCCTTGAGCAGCATCTTGGTGTGAAACATGTTCTCCTGATACACGTTCACGTCGGTCATCTGGTAGGCCGCACGAGTATCTGCGGAGAGATACTTCTGGATCGAATTGATCTCATGATCGATAAAATGCTTGCGGCCCTCCACGTCGCGGGTGAAGCCGCGCACGCGATAATCCACGGTGACGATGTCCGAATCGAACTGGTGGATCAAGTAATTAAGCGCCTTCAGCGGTGAAATCACCCCGCAGGTGGACACATCGATGTCCACCCGGAAGGTAGCCAGGCCATCGACCGGATGGATTTCCGGATAGGTGTGCACGGTGATGTGGCTCTTGTCCAGGTGCGCCAGAATGGTTTCCGGCAGCGGCCCCGGCGACTCTTCGATCTGGCTTTCGGTCGGCTCGACCGGCTGCTCGGAGATCAGGATGGTCACGCTGGCGCCTTGCGGATCGTAGTCCTGACGGGCGATGTTCAGCACATTGGCGCCTATGATGTCGACAACATCGGTGAGAATCTGCGTCAGCCGCTGGGCATCGTATTCTTCGTCGATATACCGGACATAGGCTTGCTGGTCTTCCGGCGTTTCCGCGTAGCAGATGTCGTAGATGTTGAAGCTCAAGGTCTTGGTCAGGTTATTGAACCCGTGGAGCTTGAGTTTGCTTTTCACCGTTTGGAAACTCTCAGTCGATGCGGCCCCGCCGCGTGATTGGGCGTGCCCGTCAGATGCGCGGGAAGCATCTGCGTGGGACGGTTAACACCTCTTCGCATTGGCGATTATGGTTGTGCTGCCGGGGTCTTGATGCCCTCGAAAATGGGGGCGAATTATGCAGAGCCACGCGTCGCGATGCCAGTGCCCACAACACTTTCGCGATGTCCGGGACAACTCAGCCGAGCTCAACGATCTCGTGGCCGTGGCTGATCTCCACCCCGGCGCGTCCCAGCATGATGGACGCGGAACAGTATTTCTCCGCAGACAGCTCCACCGCCCGCTTGACCTGCGCCTCCTTCAGCCCCCGCCCCTTGACCACAAAATGCAGATGGATCTTGGTGAATACCTTGGGGTCCTCGCCAGCCCGCTCGGCATCCAGGAAGGCCTCGCAGCTCTCCACTGCCTGCCGCGACTTCTTCAGGATGCTCACCACATCGAAGCTGGAACAGCCGCCCAGGCCGAGCAGCAGCATCTCCATTGGCCGGATGCCAAGGTTGCGCCCGCCATTCTCCGACGGGCCATCCATAACAACCGCATGACCGCTGCCGGACTCGCCGATGAACATGGCTTCGCCGGCCCATTGAATGCGCGCTTTCATCGCCAATCCCCTTGTTGAAAATGCCGCGGAGTCTAGCACAGCGTCCCCTGCTCACTGCCGCAGCCAGAAAGACAGGAAAGACAGGAAAGACAGGAAAGACAGGAAAGACAGGAAAGGAAGACAGAAAGACAGGAAAGGAAGACAGAAAGACAGGAAAGATTGGGAAAGATGATCGCTCCATCACAAATCGGAGCCGGCATGGCACATGCTTCTGTTAAGCTGCCATTAGTTTGCTGGCACACTTACTCCACAAGTAGAAAAACGCCAGATGACAAGGACCAATTTTCATTCCAAGGGGAATCCAGCGTGGTCGCTTTCACCCTTCTTCCGCCCAAACTCAACAACCACGATAAACTGCTCGCCCATTGCCATCGGCGCCGCTATACCGCCAAGAGCACTGTTATTTACGCGGGCGACCGGTGCGAAAGTCTGTTCTTCATCATCAAGGGTTCAGTCACCATCCTCATCGAGGATGACGACGGGCGCGAGATGATCATCGCCTACCTGAACGTCGGGGACTTCTTCGGCGAAATGGGATTGTTCGACAAGGAAGGCAGTGAGAAGGAGCGCAGCGCCTGGGTCCGTGCCAAGACCGAATGCGAAGTGGCGGAGATCAGCTACGCGAAGTTCCGCGAACTGGCCCAGCAGGACCCGGAAATCCTCTATGCCCTCGGCCGGCAGATGGCCGACCGCCTGCGCAACACCACCCGCAAGGTCGGCGACCTGGCCTTCCTCGACGTCACCGGACGCGTGGCGCGCACCCTGCTCGACCTGTGCAAGCAGCCCGACGCCATGACCCATCCCGACGGCATGCAGATCAAGATCACCCGCCAGGAAATCGGCCGCATCGTCGGCTGCTCGCGGGAAATGGTCGGCCGCGTGCTGAAGAGCCTGGAGGAGCAGGGTCTGGTCCACGTCAAGGGCAAGACAATGGTGGTCTTCGGCACTCGCTGACAGCCCCTCGGGCCCGGCGCGCAACACACCGGGCCGGCACTCCTCAGCTCTCCGGGAAAAACAGCCGGCGCAGCTCGGTACCCGGCTTCTCGGCACGCATGAAAACCTCGCCGACAAGGAAGGCATACACGCCGCTGACCTCCATCAGTTCAACATCGGCACGGTTGAGAATGCCACTCTCGGTAATCACCAGACGGTCCCGTGGCACCTTCGGCAGCAGATCGAGAGTGGTTTCCAGGCTCACCTCGAAGGTATGCAGGTTGCGGTTGTTGATGCCGATCAGTGGCGTCTCCAGCTGCAGCGCCCGCTCCAGCTCGGCGCCATCATGTACCTCCACCAGCACGTCGAGGCCGATTTCCATGGCGGTGGCGGCCAGCTCCATCATCTGCGCATCGCCCAGTGCGGCGACAATCAGCAGCACACAATCGGCCCCCAGCGCGCGGGCCTCGACCACCTGATAAGGATCGATGAGAAAATCCTTGCGGATCACCGGCAGGCTGCAGGCCGCGCGGGCCTCCTGCAGATAGGCGTCGCTGCCCTGGAAGAAGTCCACGTCGGTCAACACCGACAGGCAGGTCGCCCCACCCTCCTCATAGCTTTTGGCGATCTCCGCGGGAACGAAGTGCTCGCGCAGCACACCCTTGCTCGGCGAGGCTTTCTTGACCTCGGCGATCACTGCCGGCTGCTTGCGCCCGACCTGCGCCTGCAGGGCCACGGCAAAGCCGCGCGTGGCGCTGGCGGAACGGGCCAGCGCTTCGAGTTCGGCGAGCGGGACGAGGACGCTGCGCTCGGCGACTTCCTCGGCCTTGCGGGCGATGATCTTTTCCAGAACGGTTGGCAGACTCACGCTTGATTCTCCTGACGAAAGACGGCGGTAATGGATACCAGCTCCTCCAGCTTGTCGCGCGCCAGCCCGGTGTGCAGGGCGTCGTGGGCCAGCGCCACACCCTCCTTCAGGGTGCCGGCCCGGTCGGAGGCATAGAGCGCGGCGCCGGCGTTGAGCACAATCATCTCGGCAGCCTTCTGGCCGCTCACGGTCTTGCGCCGACCGAGGGCATCGCGAATCAGCGCCAGCGACTCCTGCGGCCCCTCCACATTGAGACCGATCAGGCTCTGGCTCTTGATGCCGAAGTCTTCGGGCTGGATGAGATATTCGTCGATTTCGCCGTTCCTCAGCTCGGCGATATGGGTCGGCGCGGCCAGGCTGATCTCGTCCAGGCCGTCCTGGGCATGCACCACCAGTACATGCACACTGCCCAGACGCGCCATCACCTCCGCCAGTGGCCGACACAGCGCCTGGCTGAAGACGCCGAGTACCTGATGCTTCACCCCGGCCGGATTGGTCATCGGCCCAAGCATATTGAACAGCGTGCGCAGGCCGAGTTCGCGGCGCGGCCCGATGGCATGCTTCATCGCTCCATGGTGGGCGGGGGCGAACATGAAGCCGACACCGACCGACTCGACGCAGCGCGCTACCTGTTCGGGAGTCAGGTCCAGATAGACCCCGGCAGTCTCCAGCAGATCGGCGCTGCCACTCTTGCCGGAAACCGCGCGGTTTCCGTGCTTGGCCACCCGGCCACCGGCCGCCGCGACAACGAAGGCCGCTGCCGTGGAGACGTTGAAGATGTTCATGCCATCGCCACCGGTACCGCAGGTGTCCACCAGGCGCTCGGCATCGATCCGCACCGGCGCGGCCAATTCGCGCATGGCCTGGGCAGCACCGACGATCTCGTCGATGGTCTCGCTCTTCATGCGCAGGCCCATCAGGAAGGCGCCGATCTGCGCGTCGGTACTCTGGCCGGTCATGATCTGACGCATTACGTCGTGCATCTCCGCCGTGCTCAGGTCAAGGTTGTTGGCCACCCGGTCCAGGGCCTGCTTGATGTCCATCAGCGCACGCCTCCGCTCTGCTTCAGGAAGTTGGCGAACAGCTCGTGTCCCTGCTCGGTGAGGATCGACTCGGGGTGGAACTGCACACCCTCGATGTTCAGGGTCTTGTGCCGCAAGCCCATGACTTCATCCACCGAGCCGTCCTCGAACTGGGTCCAGCCGGTTATCTCCAGACACTCGGGCAGGGTTTCGCGCCTGACCACCAGGGAATGGTAGCGGGTTACGGTGAGTGGGTTGTTGAGGCCGGCGAATACCCCCTGGCCCTGATGGAACACGGGGCTGGTCTTGCCGTGCATGGCCACCCGCGCGCGCACCACCTCGCCACCGAAGGCCTGGCCGATGCTCTGGTGGCCAAGGCAGACGCCGAGGATCGGCAGCTTGCCGGCGAAATGGCGGATCGCCTCCAGCGAAACCCCGGCCTCGCTGGGCGTGCAGGGTCCCGGCGAGACCACCAGACGCTCCGGGCGCAGGGCCTCGATCTCGGCGATGCTCAGCTCGTCGTTGCGGATCACCTTGACTTCCGCCCCCAGCTCGCAGAGATAGTGGACGACGTTGTAGGTGAAGGAATCGTAGTTATCGATCATCAGCAGCATAGTAGGCGTAACCCCTTGATTCACTGCGTCCGGATGAAAGGCCCCGATCCGTTGTCCGCTTGAGAGGGCTCGTCGGCGAGCCGGGAACGGGGCGTCATGAAGCGTCCGGCCGAGCCGGAAGGAGAGGGATCAGGCGCGCCAGCGCCAACGGGCGTGGGCCTTGACGACTCGCATCAGAAGGGTGCTGCTGGATGTCACGGAAATGTCTCGCCTTGCTGTCGGGGCACAGTAGCCCAGGCCCGATCGGCCTGCAACCGGACTATACCAGAGCGCGCGGCCCGGCAGCGCCGGCGTGAAGCGGGCACGGTATGATCGCGTCCGTTTTTCACTCTTGCAGAGGCAACTCCAGTGAGACCACGCAAAGCACTGGCGGCGGCAGCCCTGATCGCCTTGGCCGGCAGCACGCCTGCGGCCTTCGCTGACTCGTACCCTCAAGACATCCACGAGGCGGAAAAGCGCCGCCAGGAAATGCACAGGGAATACGACAAGGCCGAGATGGAAGCCCGCCGGGAACACCGCAAGGATCACGAGGAGATGCAACGCGAGGCCCGCAAGCATGCTGAGGAGATGCGCCGGGAGCGGCGCAAACAGGCCGGGGAGCACTGGCGAGAAGATCACTGAGGCCGAGACGACGGTTCACCGACATGATGAAAACACCCTACAGGATTTCCGGCCTGTGGCCGGCACTGCTGCTCTGCACAGTCGGCTCGGCCTTGCCCGCCAGCGCTGCCGAGGAGCGAAACGCCACCCCAGCCCCGGCAGTGCTGTCCCAGCAGGAAAACCAGGCGGTGGTTTCCCTATTGAAAAGTGCAATCGAGGAGTTCGGCGCCGGGCGACCCGATCAGGCTGCGTCCGCTCTGGAACGGGCACTGCGCATCGAGCCGAACAATGCCATCCTCTGGCACTACCTGGGGCAGACCCGCCTGCATCAGGGCCACTATCAGGAGGCCGACTCCCTGGCCGCCAAGTCCAACACCCTGGTCGGCGACAACGACGCCTTGCGGGCGCGCAATGCCTGGCTGATCGGTGCCGCCCGGCAAGCCACCGGCCAGAATCGCACCCCGACGGTCGCCGACAGCGAGCGACTACCCCTGCAACAGCGGCTCGACGAGGAAATCGAATGGCGCCGGCAAGCCGAGACCGAGATCGCCGCCCTGCGCGAACGGCTGGAACAGGCCCAGGCGCAATGCACGGCATCCAGCCAGGCGCCGATGCCCTCCTCAAGACAGTCCGCCACGACCGGGCAGAGCCGCGGGGAGTCCTACCTGGAATGGTCGCAGGCCGATACCCAGGAGACCGCGCTCGGCGTGGACCATGACCGGAACGCGTCACCGGTCCCGGCCAGCCACTGGCCGCCACCGGGCCAGTGCCGCATCTGGTTCCCGGACCGTCCGCCGGGGCATCAGCCGCCGCCCGGCGACTGCCGGACGCTGAAGCGCCAGCTCCCCGCCGGCGCCTGGCTGGTCGGCTCCTGACTCACCACTGGCCAGCCTCGCTCCGGGCCGGCCAACTTCTCATCCCTTGATGCACACCAGCGGCTTGAGCCGCGCCACCCGCACCGCCAGCCCCGCCTGCTCGGCCGCCTCGACCACCGTGGCGACATCCTTGTAGGCCAGCGGCGCCTCCTCAGCCACACCGCGCATACTCGGACTGCGAATCAGGATGCCACGGGATGCCAGCTCATCCACCACCGCACGCCCCTGCCAGCGGCGCAGCGCCTCATGGCGGCTCATCGCCCGGCCGGCGCCGTGGCAGGCCGAGGCGAAGGCGTGCTCCCCGGTGCCGGCCGCGCCGGCAAGGACCCAGGAAGCGGTGCCCATACTGCCGCCGATCAGCACCGGCTGGCCGACCTGGCGGTACTCCGCCGGCAGCTCGGCATGCCCCGCGGCGAAAGCGCGCGTCGCCCCCTTGCGGTGGACGAACAGCCGCCGATGGCGCCCCCCGAGGACGTGACGCTCCTCCTTGCAGGTATTGTGCGACACGTCGTAGAGCAGCGGCAGGTGAGTGCCGGGAAACACCTCGGCAAAGGCCTGGCGAGTCAGGTGAGTGAGGATCTGCCGGTTGGCCAGGGCGCAGTTGATCGCCGCACGCATGGCGCCGAGATAACGCTGGCCCAGCTCGGACTTCAGCGGGGCGCAGGCCAGCTCGCGATCCGGCAGGGCGATGCCCGCCTGCGCAGCGGCAATCACCATCGCCCGCAGATAGTCGGTGCCAATCTGGTGGCCCATGCCCCGCGAGCCGCAGTGGATGGTCACCAGCACGTTGCCTTCGGCCAGATCATAGGCCTGTGCCGCCTTCGTATCGAACAGCGCGTCCACCACCTGCACTTCCAGGTAGTGGTTACCCGAGCCGAGGGTGCCCATCTCGTCGCGCTGGCGCTTCTTCGCCTGCTCCGAGACGGCGGAAGGCTCGGCGCCGGCCATGCAGCCGGACTCCTCGATGCGCGCCAGGTCCGCCTCGCTGCCGAAGCCTTCCTCGACTGCCCATTTCGCGCCACCGCGCAGCATGGCCGTCATCTCCGCCGCCGTCAGGCGCAGCGCGCCAGTACTGCCGAGGCCGGCCGGGATGCGCCGGTAGAGCACGTCGGCCAGGCGCGTCTTCACCGCCTCCACGTCGGCCAGCTTGAGCCCGGTATGCAGGCTACGCACCCCGCAGGAGATGTCGAAGCCCACGCCGCCGGCCGACACCACCCCCCCCTCCTCGGCGTCGAAGGCCGCCACCCCGCCGATGGGAAAGCCATAGCCCCAGTGCGCATCGGGCATGGCGTAGGCGGCATCGACGATGCCGGGCAGACCGGCGACGTTGGCCAGTTGCTCGCCGACCTTGTCATCCATTGTCTCAATCAGCTCGCGCGAGGCGAAGATCACCCCCGGCACGCGCATCGCCCCATGGGCCGGCAGCTCCCACTCGAAGGGACCGCGCTGGCGGAATTGTGAGAGGCTCATGGTCGGTCTCCTGTCAGCCGCTGTGCGCAGTAGGCGATCAGCGCATCCAGCGTGGTCAGTTTCTGGTAGTCGGCCTCCGGAATGCTCACTCCGAGCCGCTGGTGCAGGGCGGCGAGAAAGCGCAGCCAGTCCATAGAGTCGAGGTCGACCTCGTCGCGCAGCGGGCGGTCGCAGCACAGGGTTTGCGGTTCGACTTCCGGGGCGATGCCCTGCAGGGCTTCGAATACCTGCTGGCGGATCTGCACTTCGTCCATTTTCGATTCCTCACAGGCTGTCCGGGGTCTGCAGGCGGCGGCGGACCTCGGCGAGAAAGCGTGCGCCGTAGCGGCCGTCGCTGGCGCGGTGGTCGGCGGCCAGGCTGAACAGGGCGGTAGGCATCACGCACAACCGCCCCTCCTCCACCCAGGGCCGCTCGGCGATGCGGCCGACGCCGACCAGCGCCACCTGCGGCGGGTAGATCACGCCGAACACGCTGTCGACGCCCTGGTCGCCGAGCTGGGTGACGGTCAGGCTGGCATCCGACAGCTCGGAGCTGCGCAGCGAGTAGCTGCGCGCGCGCTGCACCAGGTCGCCCAGCTCGCTCATCAACTGCTCCAGCGGCTTGTCGGCGACGTCGTGCAGCGCCGGGGCGATCAGCCCGCCTTGGCGCAGGGCGATGGCCACGCCGAGGTGGATGCCGGCGGCCGGGTGGAAGGCGCCGTCCAGCCAGAAGCCGTTGAGTTGAGGGTAGTCGCGCAGGGCCAGGGCGATGGCCTTGAGCAGCAGCACGCCGGGAAGCAGGCGCTGCTCCGGCGGTAGCTCGGCGTTATGCGCCGAAAGCCAGGCCAGCGCGGCGCCCAGTTGCACCGTCTCACCCAGGTAGTAATGGGGAATCTCGCGCTTGGAGCGGCTCATGGCTGCGGCGATGGCCTGGCGCATGGCGACCTGGCGATCGCCGGGCGCAGCTTGGCTGGCAGCGGCCTCGACGTCCTCCAGAGTCACTGCGTCCTGCGGACCCGTTCCGCGCAGGGTGTTGGCATCGATGCCCAGCTCGACGGCGCGCTTGCGGGCGGCCGGCGAGATGCGCGGGCGACTGGCCGGCGCGGCGACAAGGATAGCGGTGGCTGGCGCGGGCACTGTCTCAGGCGGTTTCGCGGTGCGCTCCGGCCGGCGCACGGTTTCCGCGCTTTCCCCTGCCTCCAGCAGGGTGGCGATCGATGTGCCCACCGGCACCTTCTCGCCGGGCTGGATCAGCAGATCGAGCACGGTTCCGTCCTGCCAGCACTCCACGTCCACCGCCGCCTTGGCGGTGTCGACCACGGCGACCACCTGACCGCGCCTGACCGCGTCGCCCGGCGCGATCCGCCACTCGAGCAGGGTGCCCTCGTCCATGTCGGCGCCGAGGGAGGGCAGCTTGAATTCGATCATGGGTCCCTCTCACCAATGTTGATCAGATGGCTCCCACGCTCCTGCGTGGGAGCCCGGGGCCGGGCGCTCCGCGCCCTCGGGAGACCGGAGCGCCCCTGACGGCATGCCTACGCGGGAGCCTGGGCACGATCAGCGCCGTGATGTCAGCCCAACAACCCCCGCGCCGCTGCAACAATGCCCGGCACCTGCGGCAGCGCCGCGTCCTCCAGGTGCTTGGCGTAGGGTATCGGCACTTCCAGGCTGCACACCCGAGCCGGCGAGGCGTCAAGCTCGTAGAAGCCCTGCTCGACGATGCGCGCGATGATCTCGGCGGCCAGGCTGCCGCTGCGCCAGCCCTCGTCGACCACCAGGGCGCGGCGGGTCTTGCGCACCGAGGCGAGGATGGTGGCGTCGTCCAGCGGGCGCAGCACGCGCAGGTCGATCACCTCGGCGGAAATGCCTTCGCCGGCCAGCTGCTCGGCTGCCGCCAGGGCCTTGACCAGGGTGCCACCGTAGGCGATCAGGGTCAGGTCGCTGCCCGCGCGGCGCACCCGTGCCGAGTGGATGTCCACCACTTCGCCCGCGTCCAGCTCGCCCTCGACGTTGTACAGCGCGCCATGCTCGAAGATCAGCACCGGGTCGGGGTCCTGCAGGGCCGGCCAGAGCATGCCGCAGGCATCCTCCAGGGTGGCCGGGGTGAGGATCTTCAGCCCGGGGATGTGCGCGTACCAGCCCTCCAGGCTGTGCGAGTGCTGCGCCGCCAGCTGGCGCCCGGCGCCGGTGGCCATGCGCAGCACCAGCGGCACCGAGAACTGCCCGCCAGACATGTGCCGCAGGGTCGCGGCGGTGTTCATCAGCGGGTCCAGCGCCAGCAGGCTGAAGTTCACCGTCATTACCTCGACGACCGGCCGCATGCCGCCCAGCGCCGCGCCGATGCCAGCGGCGACGAAGCCCAGCTCGGACAGCGGCGTGTCGCGGATGCGCTGCTCGCCGAACTCCTCGAGCAAGCCCTTGGACACCGCATAGGTGCCGCCGTAGCGGCCGACGTCCTCGCCCATCAGGAACACCCGTGGATCGCGGCTCAGCGCCTCGCGCAAGCCCTGGCGCAGCGCCTCGCGGTAGGTGGTGCGGCTCATGGCTGCTGCTCCGGAGTGTAGATGTCGCGCAGCAGATCCTCGACCGGCTCCAGGCTGCCGGCCTCGGCGAAGGCCACCGCCGCCTCCACCTCGGCCGCCGCCTCAGCCTCGAGGGCAAGAAAGCCCGGCTCGTCGAGCAGCCCCTGGGCCTTCAGTTGCGTGCTGTAGGAGTGGATCGGCCCGCGCTTCTTCCACTCCTCCACCTCGGCCTTGTCGCGGTACAGCTCGGGGTCGAACATCGAGTGGGCGCGGAAGCGGTAGGTCCGGAATTCGAGAAAGCAAGGCCCGTGGCCGGCGTGCATCTGCTCCACCGCCGCACGGGTCGCCTCGTGCACGGCGACCACGTCCATGCCGTCCACCGAGCGGGCCGGCACCTTGAACGCCTGCACCTTGGCGCACAGGTCGGTCTGCGCCTGCGAGCGCGCCAGGGCGGTGCCCATGGCGTAGAGGTTGTTCTCGCAGCAGAACAGCACCGGCAGCTGCCAGAGCGCGGCCAGGTTCAGCGCCTCGGCGGCGCCGCCCTCGGCCAGCGCGCCTTCACCGAAGAAGCAGGCGGTCAGCCGCGGGCCGCCCTGCATGCGCTCGGCCAGGGCCAGGCCCACCGCCAGCGGCAGCCCGCCGGCGACGATGGCGTTGCCGCCGAAGAATCGCGTCTTGGCGTCAAACAGGTGCATGGAGCCGCCGCGCCCGCGTGAGCAGCCCTCCTGCTTGCCGTACATCTCGGCCATGATCGCGGTCATCGGCACGCCCTGAATCAGCGCGTGGCCGTGCTCGCGGTAGGTGGCGACAATGGCGTCATCCGGCGCCAGCGCGTGCAGCGCGCCGGCCGCCACCGCTTCCTCGCCGATGTACAGGTGCAGGAAGCCGCGGATCTTGCCCTCGCCATACAGCTCGGCGGCGCGCTCCTCCAGACGGCGGATGCGCAGCATGTCGCGCAGCAGATGCAGGGCGAACTCGGTCGGATAGGGCACCGGCACACTCATGACGGATTCTCCAGGGTCGAGGTGTCGCCTTCCGGCAGGCCCAGCTCGCGGGCCTTGAGCAGGCGGCGCATCAGCTTGCCGCTGCGGGTGCGCGGCAGGCTCGGCAGGAAATCCAGCTCCTTGGGCGCCACCGCCGCGCCGAGGCACTTGCGCGCGTGGCCGAGCAGCTCGTCATGCAACTCCGGGCTGGGTTCGAAGCCACTCTTCAATGAAACGAAGGCCTTCACCGTCTCGCCGAGCAGCGGGTCGGGCTTGCCGATCACCGCCGCCTCGGCCACCGCCGGATGCTCGAGCAGCGCACTCTCCACCTCGAAGGGGCCGATCAAGTGGCCGGCGGACTTGATCACATCGTCGCCGCGGCCGACGAACCAGTAGTAGCCGTCGGCATCGCGGCGAGCCAGGTCGCCGCTCAGGTACCAGTCGTCGACGAAGCAGCGCTGGTAGCGTTCCTCCTGGCCGAGATAGGCGCGGAACATGCCGGGCCAGGGTTGCTTCAGCGCCAGCTCGCCGATGGCCTCATCACCCAGCAATTCCAGGCTGCCGTCCTCGCGGCGCCGGACGATGGCCGCCTCGATCCCCGGCAGCGGTTTGCCCATGGAGCCGGGCCTGATCGACATGGCCGCGGTGTTGGCCAGCATGATCCCGCCGGTCTCGGTCTGCCACCAGTTGTCGTGGATCGGCAGGCCGAGCACCTCCTGGCCCCACCACACCGCTTCCGGGTTGAGCGGCTCGCCGACGCTGGCGACAAAGCGCAGCCCCGGATAGCTGTGACCTTGCGCCAGCTCAGCGCCGGCCTTCATCAGCAGGCGGATGGCGGTGGGCGCGGTGTACCAGACGCTGACCCGCTCGCTTTCCAGAATGGCGTACCAGCGCTCGGCGTCGAAGTCGGCGCAGTCGACCACGCTGGTGACGCCGAGCAAGAGCGGGGCGAGGATGCCGTAGGAGGTGCCGGTGACCCAGCCGGGATCGGCGGTGCACCAGAACACGTCCTCCGGGTGCAGGTCGAGGGCATACTTGCCGGTGACGTAGTGGATGAGCGCCGCGCCATGCACGTGCAGCGCGCCCTTCGGCGTGCCGGTGGTGCCGCTGGTGAAGTGCAGCAGCGAGGGGGTGTCGGCGGTGGTCGGGGCAACCTCGAAGATATCGGAGGCCTCGCCCAGCAGCCGATGCAGGTCATGGGTGCCATCGACCGCGACCGGCCCGCCCTCCTCGTCGTAGAGCAGCACATGCTTCAGCAACGGCAGCCGGTCGCGGATCGCCGCCACCTTGCGCCGGTACAGCGCCACGCTGGTCAGCAGCACGCTGCCCTCACCCAGGCGCAGACGGGTTTCCAGCGGCTCCGGGCCGAAGGCGGAAAACAGCGGCGAAACCACGCAGCCGCACTTGAGGCCGCCGAGCACGCCCAGGTACAGCTCCAGGCCGCGGTTGCACAGTACGAACAGCCGCGCCCCGGACTCGATGCCGAGCCTGTTCAACAGATTGGCGAAGCGGCTGGTCAGCCGGCCCAGCTCGCCGTAGCTGACCTCGCGGCGGCGGCCGCCCCGTTCGAGCAGGCGCAGGGCGACATGTGCGCGGCGCAGCCCGGCGGCATGCCGGTCCACCGCCTCGAAGGCCAGGTTCAGCCCGCCGCCGGACAGGCCGCTGAGCCCCGCCGCCTCCGCTTGCCAGGAGAAGGCTGCGCGGGCCGCAGCCGTGTCCGGCCAGTTCGGCACCAGGCGCAGTTCGGTAGGGGTTTTCTCTATGATGGCCGAACGCATGAGCTTCTCCTCCGCGCGCAGCGCATAAGGCTCGGCGAAAAGGGGCGAGCGATCCTAATTTCAGAGTAGACCGCCACGGAACTCGCCCGAGATCCGCAGGAGGACTTTGCCAGGCGGCTGGTCCAGACTGCTCAGACGGCCGCCCTCCCCTGCGGCGGCCCTCACCACCCGGAGGGACAGGGACACCATGCCAGCCCCGCGTCACGCCGAGGATCGGCCGGCCACCACGGAGTGCCCATGAGCGGCCAGGCGGAGGTCATCGCCTTTCTCTCCCGGGCCGACAGCTACGGCGCGCCCGACGGCCACGTCGAGCGCATCGAGACCCACGGCTCGCTGGTCTTCCTGCACGGCGACCGCGCCTACAAGCTCAAGCGCGCCGTGGCCTACGCGGCGCTGGACTATCGCCGTCTGGACAGCCGCGAACGCGGCTGCCGTGCCGAGCTGCGCCTGAACCGGCGCACCGCGCCGGAACTGTATCTGCAGGTGCGCTCGATCAACCGCGGCGCGGACGGCCGGCTGCGCTTCGACGGCGCCGGGCCGGTGCTCGACTGGGTAGTGGTGATGCGGCGTTTTCCCCAGGAGGCACTGTTCGAGAGCATGGCCGTCGCCGGGCACCTGACCCCGGCGCTGATGGACAGCCTGGGCGCGGAGATCGCCCGCTTTCACGCCGGCGCCGAGATCACCCCGGCGTTCGGCGGCCCGGACGCGGTCCGCCAGGTCATCGAGGAAAATCATCGGGAACTGTGCCGCTATCCGGAATTGCTCGACGCCAGCGCCCTGGACGCCCTGCACCGCGCCTCGCTGGCCGCCCTCGCGGCCCAGGCCGCGGAGCTCGACCGGCGCCGCCGCGAAGGCCGGGTGCGACGCTGCCATGGCGACCTGCGGCTGGCCAACGTCTGCCTGCTCGACGGCCGGCCGACCCCCTTCGACGGCATCGAGTTCAGCGACCGGCTGAGCTGCATCGACGTACTCCACGACCTCGCCTTCCTGCTGCTGGACCTGCAGCACCACGGCCTGACCACGCTGGCGACGCGCCTGCTCAAGAGCTATCTGGCGCATGTCGCCGAGCCTGAGGACTACCGTCCCCTGCCGCTGTTCCTCTCCCTGCGCGCTGCCACCCGCTGCTTCACCCTGGCCTGCAGCGCCCGGCGCCAGCGCGACCCGACGCTGTCCGCCGACAAGGCCCGCCAGGCCCGCGCCCTGCTCGAGCGGGCAGCGGCCTGCCTGCGCGGCGACGGTCTGCCTTGACCGCGCAAGGAAAAGAACAGGCACAATGTCCAAACTCTACCGATGCCAAGGAGCCCCCCATGTCCACGGAACTTCCCCTGCTCTTCGCCCTGCACGGCAGCGAGGACTACGCCGGCCGCGTCGCGCAACGCCTCGGCCTGTCGCTGGCCGCCCACGAGGAGCGCGAGTTCGAGGACGGCGAGCACAAGAGCCGGGCGCTGGAGTCGGTCGAGGGCCGCGAGGCGGTGGTCTTCCACGCGCTGTATGGCGACGACCGGCACAGCACCAACGACAAGCTGTGCCGCCTGCTGTTCCTCTGCGCCTCGCTGAAAGATGCCGGCGCCCGCCGCGTGCAGGTGGTCACCCCCTACCTGTGCTACGCACGCAAGGATCGCCGCACCAAGTTCCAGGACCCGATCATCACCCGCTACGTCGCCGGCCTGTTCGAGAGCTGCGGGGTGGACCGGCTGACCACCCTGGAGGTGCACAACATCGCCGCCTTCGACAACGCCTTCCGCGTCCCCACCCACAATGTGGAAGGCGCCGCGCTGTTCGCCGAGCACTTCGCCCCACTGTTGGGCGCGGCGGAGGTGGTCGCGGTGTCGCCCGACGCCGGCGGCGCCAAGCGCGCCGAGCAGTTCCGCCAGGAGCTGGAGCAGCGCATCGGCCGCCCGGTGGGCAGCGCCTTCATGGAGAAATACCGCAGCGACGACCAGGTCAGCGGCTCGCTGCTGGTCGGCGAGGTGCGCGGCAAGGTGGCGATCATCGTCGATGACTTGATCAGTACCGGCGGCACCCTGCTGCGCGCCGGCCAGGCCTGCCAGGCCGCTGGCGCCACGCGGCTGTTCGCCGCCGCCGCCCACGGCCTGTTCACCGGCGGCAGCGAGCTGCTCGACAGCCCGGTGTTCGAGCGCATCGTGATCTGCGACAGCGTGCCGCCGTTCCGCCTGGCGGCGGACCTGGCCGCACGGCGGCTGGAAATCCTCGACTCCACCACGGCGGTAGCCGCGCGGTTGACCGAGGAATACCGCCTGTCCCCCATGGCGGAGATGCCGGCATGAAGCGGCTGCCGCCGCCCGGCGAGGGCGACCTGCTGCTGGTGATCGACCTGCAGAACGACTTCTGCGCCGGCGGCGCACTGGCCGTGCCGGACGCCGACGAAGTGGTGCCGGCGATCAACCGCCTCGCGGCGGACTTCGCTCATGTGGTGCTGACCCAGGACTGGCACCCGCCAGGCCACCGGAGCTTCGCCAGCAGCCATCCCGGCCGCAGTCCGTTCGAAGCCGTCCAGCTGGCCTACGGCGAGCAGACCCTGTGGCCCGACCACTGCGTGCAGAACACCCCTGGTGCCGAGTTCCACCCCGAGCTGGCCATCCCCCATGCCGAGCTGATCCTGCGCAAGGGCTACCGCGCCGAAGTCGACTCCTACTCGGCGTTCCACGAGAACGACCGCTGCACGCCCACCGGCCTGGCCGGCTACCTGCGCGAACGGGGCATGCGCCGGCTGTTCCTCGCCGGCCTGGCCACCGACTTCTGCGTGCACTACACGGCGCTGGATGCGCGCCTGGCGGGTTTCGAGACGCTGCTGCTGCTCGGCGCCTGCCGCGCCATCGACCGCGAAGGCTCCCTCGCCGCGGCGCTGAGTGCGATGCGCGCGGCGGGGGTGGAAATCGTCGGGCAGGAGGAGCTGTCGTAGGGCACCCTACGATTACGCGCCGGCGCCGGCGTCGCCCTCAACCCCACCCGACCAGCCGGTCGGCCGTCTCGGCCAGGTCGCGCACCGCATCGCTCACCGTCACCGAGTAGCCCGGCGCCGGCTCCAGGCCTTGCAGCACCGGCGGCAGGCTGTCGAGCTGGCGCAAGGCATGGGCGCGCACGTCCGCCAAGGGCGGCGAGGGCGCAAGGCGCCGGCCGTCGCGCATCACTGGCTGGATCAGCGCCTGCCCCTCGCCCACCTCGCCGTCCAGCATCAGGCTGTCGCCGCAGCAGTGCCCGGCCTCGTCATAGCGCCGCCAGACCTGCTTGCGCCCCGGCCAGGTAGCCTTGCCCTCCGAGCGCTTGCGCCGCGGCTGGCCGGCGTATTCCTGCAGCTTGTAGGCACAGTCCAGGGCCGGCGCGTCGCTGGAGGTGTCCAGCCGGGTGCCGACGCCGAAGCCGTCGATCGGCGTGCCCTCCGCCACCAGCCGTTGAATCAGGTACTCGTCCAGGTTGCCGCTGGCGAAAACGGTCACGCCGTTCAGTCCGCCCCGATCGAGGATGGTACGTACCTTGCGCGCATGCTCGCCGAGGTCGCCGCTGTCCAGGCGTACCCCATGGATGCGGATGCCGGCCGCGGCCAGGCGCGGGGCCAGCTCGACCACCTTCTGCGCCGCCACCTCGGTGTCGTAGGTGTCGATCAGCAGCACCACCGACTGCGGCAGACTGCGGGCGAAGTGCTCGAAGGCCTCTGTCTCGTCGGCGTGGGCCTGGACAAAGGAATGCGCCATGGTGCCGGCCAGCGGGATGCCGAACTGCGCGCCGGCCAGCACCGTGGCGCTGGCGTGGAAGCCGGCCAGATAACCGGCACGGGCGGCCAGCAGCCCGGCCTCGGCGCCGTGGGCGCGGCGCAGGCCGAAGTCCACCAGTCGCTTGCCCGGCGCCGCCAGCACCACCCGCGCCGCTTTGCTGGCGATCAGCGTCTGGAAGTGCAGCAGGTTGATCAGCCGCGACTCCACCAACTGCGCCTCGGGCAAGGGCGCGGTGACGCGCAGGATCGGCTCGTCGGCGAAGAACGGCGTGCCCTCGGCCATGGCCTGCACCTCGCCGGTGAAACGCAGCCCGGCCAGGTAGTCGAGGAAGGCCGTGCGGAACAGGCCCAGGCCGCTCAACCAGTCCAGCTCGGCCGGGGCAAAGTGCAGCCCCTCCAGGTAGTCGAGCGCCTGTTCCAGCCCGGCGGCCAGGTAGAAGTTGCGGCAGGCCGGCAGCTGGCGGGCGAAGAACTCGAACACCGCGGTGTCGAGCATGTCGCGCTCGACATAGCCCTGCAGCATGGTCAGTTGGTAGAGGTCGGTGAGCAGCGCGCCGGGATCGGCGAGGCGTGGCGGATCGAGCGGCATGGAGCATTCTCCTTCGCAAATGATGGCGGCCCGACGGCCGGTCGCCGCGGCTCGGCACGGGCGGGTCCGTGCAGGCCAGACTGGAAGGGAACTTGGCACATCCGGGAGGCGCGCATGTCCAGCACCAGGCTCTTTCTCTCCGGTGACCTGATGACCGCCCGCGGCATCGACCGCATCCTGCCCTATCCCGGCGATCCCCTCCTCCATGAAGCTTATGCCAGGTACGCCGACGACTATGTGGAACTGGCCGAACAGCGAAATGGCCCCATTCCCCGCCCGGTGGACTTCGCCTACGTCTGGGGCGTGGCCCTGGCCGAGCTCGAGCGGCGCCACCCGGATGTGCGCCTGGTCAACCTGGAAACCGCGGTGACGGCGCGCGGCTGGCCGCAGCCCAAGGGCATCAACTACCGGATGAACCCGGCCAACCTGCCGGTGCTCGCGGCGGCCGGCATCGACTGCTGCGTGCTGGCCAACAACCATGTGCTGGACTGGGGTGAGCAGGGCCTGCTCGACACCCTGCACAGCCTCGACACCTGCGGCCTGCGCCACACCGGCGCCGGGGCGGACCGCAAGCGCGCCGAAGCGCCGGCAATCCTGCCGCTGGCTGACGGTGAGCGCCTCTTGGTGTTCGCCTTCGCCGGCCCGGGCTGCGGCGTGCCGCTCCACTGGGCGGCCGGCGAAGGACAGCCGGGCGTCGCCTTGCTCGAGGATTTCTCGCCTGACAGCCTGCAGCGGGTGGCGCGGCGCATCCAGGCGACCAGAAGGCCCGGCGACCGGGTCGTCGTTGCCCTGCACTGGGGCGGCAACTGGGGCTTCAGCGTCCCCATCGAGCAGCGGCACTTCGCCCACGCCCTGATCGACGAGGCCGGCGTCGACCTGGTCCACGGCCACTCCTCGCACCATGTCAAGGGCATCGAGGTGTACCGCCAGCGGCTGATCCTCTACGGCTGCGGCGACCTGCTCGACGACTACGAAGGCATCGACGATCACGATGCCTGGCGCGGCGACCTGGGTCTGCTGTACTTCGCCGACCTGGGCGCCGACGGCCGTCTGCAGGCCCTGGAACTGGTGCCCACCCGCCAGTGGCGCTTCAGCCTGCGCTACGCCGAAGGCAAGGACCGCCAGTGGTTGCGGGACACCCTGAACCGCGAATGCGCACGCTTCGGCTGCCGCCTGTGCGACGGCGACGGCGACGGCGACCGGCGCACCTTCCGCCTCGGATGGCCTGCCGCAGCCTGAGCCTCCTGTGGAGCGGCCTTTGGCCGCGATGTTGGTGGAAAATCGCCCTACGCATGGTATCGAGCTCCGTAGGGTGGGTAGCCGCGCAGCGTTACCCACCAACGGCACCATCGCGGCCAAGGCCGTTCCCTCGGGGGTCCGAGCCCCCAATCCATGATTTCAAATCACAGGTTCTGTTCCCCTTCCCCGGCTTAATGCCGCCGGCCGTTTCTCCGATACTGGCCACCATCCCGGCCGCCCCCCTTTGCGGCGACCCTGACCCTCTGTTCGGAGAGCTCCATGAAGATCCTGCTGATCAACGGCGGCCAACGCTTCGCCCACTCGGGCGGGCGCCTCAACGACACCCTGCACGAAGCGGCACGCGCCCAGCTCGCCGAGCTGGGCCATGCGCTGGAGGAGACGTGCATCGCCTCTGGCTATGAAGCCGAGTCGGAAGTGCGCAAGATCCTCTGGGCCGACGCCCTGGTCTACCAGATGCCCGGCTGGTGGATGGGCGCGCCCTGGACGGTGAAGAAATACCTCGACGAGGTGTTCACCGCCGGCCACGGCACCCTCTACGCCAACGACGGGCGCAGCCGCCAGGACCCCAGCCGCCACTACGGCAGCGGCGGCCTGCTGCAGGGCCGCCGCTACATGCTCTCACTGACCTGGAACGCCCCGCAGGCGGCCTTCGACGAGCCGGACAACTTCTTCGACGGCCGCGGCGTGGACGGCGTCTACTTCCCCTTCCACAAGTCGCAGGAATTCCTCGGCATGCAGGGCCTGCCCACCTTCCTCGCCACCGACGTGATCAAGGCCCCCGATATCGAACGCGACATCCGCGCCTACCAGGCGCACCTGACTGAGGTGTTCGGCGCGGCCGAACGCTAGGACCGCCGCCCGATGGTTCGCCAGTCCGGTCGGCTGGCGCCATCAGCGGAGCAGCGAGCTTGGGTCGCCCAAAGCGCCAGGGACTGAGCGGCCCGTTCATCGCCGGAGCTGAAACCCTGCGGGCTTGACTTCACGTCCCCTCGTCGGTTTCAAGCCAGAAACACCAGCACAGCTTCGCAAAGGGAGGATAGTGAATTGGCAATCTCACGTTGAGATGTGCCTAACTCGGGAGGAATCGATATGAAACGACGCGATTTTCCAGACCATATCGCTTGGAGTGAGGCCCGCATGAACGGGGACCATGCCTTGGCATTCGTTGCCACCCAGTCCCGTATCCCTGAGGCAGGAATCCATTTCCACCTCGTCTATGACGGTTCGCACTTCTCCCGACTGTCGGAAGCCACCGAAGCTGCAGACGATGCGCTCGGCAAGCTGGTTCGTTTCGAGAGAAGCGACGATCCGATCTTCAGCTCGGCACTCTGTTGACTTCCTCAGCCATCAGGCGGCCATCAAGGCTGTCTTGATGGCTCTCCTACGCCACGGGAACCAATGGCCTCGGCCGCGACACCCGACCACGCCCGCTCAGACGTCCACCACCGCCTGCGCCAGCCACTGACCGTCAGCCTGCTGCGCCACCTTCAGCTCGCAGAACGACACCCCCTTGGCCTCCGCCGCCGGCTGGTGGCGGGCCACCTCCAGCGGCTCGCCCCAGGCCGAGGCGTGCAGCCGGGTGCCCTCGATGGCCAGCTCGAAGCGCGAAAACAGCAGGTGCCGGGTGGCCATCTCGAACACTAGGGCATTCAGCCAGTCCACCAGCAGCAGCTCGAGATCCGGCGCCGCGCACTCGATGGCCACCGCCTGGCGAGGCGCTACCGCGGCCGGATCGCAGATCGCTGCAGTCAGGGCCGTCGCCGCTCCGGCGAAGGCCTCGGCCAGGGTCGCGCCGGTGCCGCGCACGCCGATGTCGGCTTCGTGGGAAAAGGTCTGCCAGCGCATGGAGTGGGCCTGATGGGCTGATGTGGACAGCGTAGCTCCTCCGCCCCCCTCATTCCCGTTCCCGCTCGAGCAGCGCGCGCTTGCGCTCCACACCCCAGCGATAGCCGGACAGCCCGCCGTCGCGGCGCACCACCCGGTGGCAGGGAATCGCTACCGCCAGGGCGTTGGCGGCGCAGGCCTGGGCCACCGCGCGCACCGCCTTCGGCACGCCGGCCAGCCGCGCCACCTCGGTGTAGCTGAGGGTGGTCCCCGGCGGAATCTGCCGCAAAACCTCCCACACCCGCTGCTGGAAGGCCGTACCGCGGATGTCCAGCGGCAGGTCGAGACCCAGCCGGGGCGCCTCGACGAAACCCACCACCCCGGCGACCAGCTGTTCGAAATCGGCATCGCCGCCGATCAGCTCCGCCGAGCGGAAGCGCTCCTGCAGCTCGCGCAGCAGCGCCTCTGGATCGTCGCCCAGCAGAATCGCGCACACCCCGCGCTCGCTCTGCGCCACCAGAATCGCGCCCAGCGAGCACTCGCCCAGCGCGAAGCGGATCGCGCTGCCGGCACCGCCGCTCCGGTAACGGCCGGCGGTCATACCGAGCAGTTCATCAGCCTGGGCATAGAAGCGCCCACTGGAGTTGTAACCCGCGGCATAGATCGCCTGCGTCACCGATTCGCCGTGCGCCAGCTCGCGGCGTAGCCGCCCGGCCCGCTGCGCCCCGGCATAGGCCCTGGGTGTCAACCCGGTGATCGCCTTGAAGGTGCGCTGCAGGTGCCAGAGGCTCCAGCCTACCTGTTCCGCCAGCTGCCCCAGGGTCGGCGGCTGCTCGGCGGCCTCGATGAAGCGACAGAGCCCGGCGACCTTCGCCGCCTGCGCCTGCGCCGGACTCCAGCGCTCGGGCCGACAGCGCTTGCACGGACGAAAGCCGGCCCGCTCCGCATCGGCAGCGCAGGCATGGAAGGCGACGTTCTCCGGCTTGGCACGGCGCGCAGGGCAACTGGGCCGGCAGTACACCCCTGTCGTCCTCACCGAATAGACGAAGCGCCCGTCCGCCTCGGGATCGCGCGCCGTCAGGGCGGCCCAGCGCGGATCGCCCAGGGTTTCTGCCGCTCGCGATTCACTCGTGATGTTCATCTCGCCTCTCACCCGGCCCGACCTCTCGAAGCCGAATCAATCTCCAGAGCCGGCACTCTAGCCCCCCGGCGAAGGCAGGACACCCCGCCTCTTGCTGCCGAATTCGCTGCCCTGGCCAGGAGCGGTCATACAGGGCAAACCTTGCAGAGTGACCCATAAACTACCCTTGCCAAGAGCAGGAAGGGTTTCCTAATCCATTGATCTTGAGCCGGAGTCCTCGATGGCTGGTCAAGATCCTCCAAGGAGGTACTGGGTGATATGACAGGCATGAAGCACCAGTCATTGACACTGTGGCCAGTTGCGGCTCCGTCCAATGAGAACAAGGCCTGGTCACGTATGAATGCTTATGGCCAGATCGATCGTGTTCGCCGGCTGCAAGGCCGGATGTTGGATGCCATGGGCCTGGGCCCGCGGGAGACGCCGTCACGGGTCGTACTCTCGACGCCATCGTTCACGCTCAAGGCCTATGGCAAGGCCGACCAGACAGGGCCGGCCCTGCTGCTGATGCCGGCTCCCATCAAGCGCGACTATATCTGGGACCTTATCCCCAGGGTCAGTGTCGTGCAGCAGTTCCTGCGCCATGGGGCCTGCGTCTATCTGCTCCAATGGAAGCAACCGGGCATAAATGAGCAAGATCTCGGGCTGGCCGAATATGCCGATCGCTACATCCTGGAGTGCCTGGATGCCATTGCCGCAGAGTGCGGGCAGCGCCAGGTATTCCTGGCGGGACATTCCCTGGGGGGAACCCTGGCGGCCATCTTCGCGGCTCTCCATCCCGAACGGATCCGCGGGCTCATCCTGCTCGAGGCGCCAATCGAGTTCGGCACGGCTGCAGACGCCTTCACCCCGTTCGTGGCCCGTGCCCCTCGCGCCCAGCAGGTCACCACCCTCCTGCACGAGGTACCCGGTTCCTTTCTGAGTATGGCGGCCGCCCGGGCCTCCCCGGACAGCTTCGTCTGGGCACGCTGGGCGGACTGGCTGAAGAGCC
Organism: Azotobacter armeniacus; assembly: GCF_054779355.1. Lineage (NCBI taxonomy): Bacteria > Pseudomonadati > Pseudomonadota > Gammaproteobacteria > Pseudomonadales > Pseudomonadaceae > Azotobacter > Azotobacter armeniacus. Next base: position 59,628 of record NZ_BAAGYK010000148.1, on the reverse strand, counting down.
TCGCCGATAGCGAGGCCCTGCAGACTCATCTGCTGGTCATACGCTGGACGCTGGATGAGATGCCGTTTCCCCGGCGGCTTTTCGAAGAGGTCGTGGAACTCTTGTATCGGGAAAATCGCTTCATGGGCGGAACACTGAGTATCCTGGGGCAGTTGGCCACACCCTCACGCGTGAAAACGCCCATTCTCAGCGTGGTTGATCCACGATCGCACGTAGTGCCGCCCCAATCGGTCCTGCCGTTTCATGCTGCCGCCGGGAATAGCGATGCGCAGGTGCTGTGGTATGCGGGCGACGTCGGGGTTGCCCTGCAACATGTCGGGGTCCTGGTCGGGAAGCGGGCGCACCAGGCGTTATGGCCGCAAGTCCTCCAATGGCTGCACGCGCACAGCGAAACCGGCTGACTGACGCAAGGCAGCCCGCCAAGGCCTGCTCATGAAGCCCCCGAGCAGGCCTTGGGCAAAGCCGGCAGCGTCACGAATCGACATCGCTCAGCTTGATCGGCACAGGCGCAGGGCGCGGCCCGGTGCCGATATCGGCGCGCATGTCGGCCGGCGTCTCGAAGTCGCTGGCTACGCCACGCGTCTCCGCCACCGGACGGGAAAAGCCGCTGCAGTGGCTGTAATCGGCGATGCGCGCATGCCGGGGCCGGACATGTCGCTCGATCATCGAGCGGGCCGCCAGGGCATCGACCAGGGCCGTCCCCAGCACCACGGCCATCGCCGCCTTGACGTTGCCCCGCTTGGGATTGTCCGGCGACAGGCCCGAGACCAGCGTCGCCAGGTCCAGCGTATCCCCGGCCACACGGCCCCAGAGCGCCGGAGTGGGATTCACTCCCAGCGCGCCGAGGCCGGTGAGGATCTCGCGTGCACCAGCGCCTCGGAGCCCTCCATGCCCAGGGAACGCGAGGCCTGCTCCAGCAGCCCCAGAAGTAGCCCAGGCCGCGGGTGACCCGGTCGGAGGTAGCCATCGACGAAGTTCCGGACGCTGCAGACATATTCGAATGGTTCATGACGTTCCCCTCAAGGCTTCAGCACGACCTTGATGCAGTTGTCGAGCTTGTCGCGGAAGACCCGGTACATGTCCGGCCCCTGCTCCAGGCCCACGGTATGGGTGATGACGAAGGACGGATCGATCTGTCCCTCCTCGATGTGCCGCAGCAGGCCGTCGGTCCAGCGCCTGACGTGGGTCTGCCCAGTGCGGACCGTGAGGCCCTTGTTCATCAGCGCGCCGAACGGCAGCTTGTCCACCAGTCCGCCATAGACCCCCGGGATCGACAGCACCCCGGCCGGGCAGCAGACGTAGATCATCTCGCGCAGCACGTGCGGGCGATCGCTTTCCAGCATGACCGCCTGCCTGGATTGATCGCGGCATCGGTTTGGATCAGATGGTCGATCGAGGGACCGCCTTCACCCGACAGGGTGCGGTCCAGGGCAGAAACAATCCCGGTGGTCAGGCAGACTACGCCAAAGCACGGTCAACACGCTGGCGGCCAGCGTGAGGCCGAGCAAACGGACGAGGAAACGGTCGCGCATGAAAGAATCCTTGATTGCAGAAAATGGACGGATTTTATTTCCCGGCGCCTTTCCTCTGTTACTTCAGTCCTCGGCCCCGTAGATCACCTTCATCAGCGCGACGGTACTGATACACCGCTGCCCATGCTGGCGGTTGAATGCTTCCCGCACGGCCTGGGGCTTGCTCTTGAGGGTGAGCGCAGGTGGTGATATCGAGCATGTACTGCTGCGCGGGCGCCGCCGGTGGAAAACCCTTCGCGGGTTTTGCCACCCTACAGGTTGCCCCTCCCCTCACGCCTCCCGCCGCACCGCCGGGGCGAGGCGCTCCGCGGTCAACACCAGGGCGATGCCGCCGAGCACGGCCAGGGCAGCGAGGGTCAGGCGCAGGGTCAGAGCTTCGCCGAGCAGCAGGGCGCCGGCCAGGGCGGCGAGGATCGGCACGCTGAGCTGGACGGTCGCCGCTTGCAGGGTGCCAAGGCCGCGCAGGGCGCTGTACCAGATGGCATAGCCGATGCCCGAGGTCAGTGCGCCGGAGAGCAGCGCATAAAGCAGCCCCAGCGGGTCCGGCTCGCTTTGTGCCAAGAGGAGCAGACTGAGCAGCAGGGCCAAGGGAATGGCGCGTATAAAGTTGCCAGCGGTGGTGGCCAGGGGATCGGCGGCGCCGCGGCCGAGCAGAGAGTAGACTGCCCAGGCCAGGCCGGCGAGCAGCATCAGCGCGGCGCTGCCCGGCGCCGGCGCGCTGGCCCCCGGCAGCAGCAGCGCCACCAGCCCGGAGAGGGCGAGCAGCAGACCGAAGCTCGCCCAGCCGCCAAAGCGCTCGCCCTGCTGCAGGCCGTACAGGAGCATGCCGAGCTGCACTGCACCGAACAGCAGCAGGGCACCGACGCCGGTGTCCAGGTTCAGGTAGGCGAAGGAGAAGCCGGCGGCGTAGACGAACAGTGCGGCGGCGCCGGACCAGCTGCCGCCCACCCTGCCCTGCCCCGCACTCAGGCGCAGCAGCAGCCAGAGGGTCAGCGCGCCGGCCAGGATGCGCACGCCGGTGAAGCTGGCAGCGTCGATGTCCGTGTCCCTGAGGGCCAGGCGGCAGAGCAGGGAGTTGCCGGCGAAGGCCAGCATGGCGAGGGCGGTGAGCAGCAGGGTGCGGGCGGTCATGGCCGTCTCCGTGTGGAGTCCGAGGTGTTTCCGCAGTCTAGCGCCTGCCGCCCGGGTTCATCCCCACACCTTCGCGGAGGGGTACCTCCGCCTGCCCTCCCCGCCGCACGCGGCTCAGGCGGCCGGTTCGGAAATCTCGATCAGGTTGAGGTCTGGATCGCGCAGATAGATCGAGCGGATCGGCCCGGTCGCGCCGGTGCGCATGACCGGCCCCTCGACGACCGGCCAGTTCATCCGCTGCAGGTGGGCGATCACCGCCTCCAGCGGCTGGCTGGCGATGAAGCACAGGTCCAGCGCACCGGGCACCGGCAGGTGCGCCTTGGGCTCGAACTCGCGGCCGCGCACGTGCAGATTGATCTTCTGGTTGCCGAAGCAAAAGGCCAGGCGGCCGTTGCCGAAGGTTTCCAGGCGCATGCCGAGCACCTGGGTATAGAAGTGCGTGGTGGCGTCCGGGTCGCTGGCGGTCAGTACCAGATGGTCGAGGTGATCGATCATCGGAGGTCTCCTGGGGAGTGGCGCAGGGCCGGGGAATGAGCCGTGGCGGGTATCGCCCGGCCATAATCCTTGCCGGGTGCGACGGAGTTGGAAAGCATAGGCACCGTCCCGTCTGGAGCCTGCCATGTCCCTGCCCGATCTGAACCTGCTGGTTGCCCTGAACGTCCTGCTGGAAGAGGGAAGCGTAGTGGTGGCGGCGCGGCGCAGGCCGACTTCTATCCGCGGATCACCCTCGATAGGCCGCTTTGGCTTCGAGTCTTCGCAACTCCTCCCCTTCGAGTGGGACAACCGCCTGTTCGCCATCGGCCCCCGGCCTTTATGTATATACCAATCTTCGAGGGTGGGCGCCTGAAGGGCCGGCTGGCGCTGCGCGAGGCCCAGCAGCAGGAAGCCCGCCATCATTTGCCGGCGCACGGTACTCAAGGCCTGGCACGAGGTCGACGACGCCCTGACCGCCTACAGCACCAACCAGCAGCGCCAGCTCAAGCTGATCGAGGCAGTCGAGCAGAACGAAACGGCGCTGGGCAACGCCCGCCAGCAGTATTTGGCCGACGCCGTGGACTTTCTCAACGTGCTCAATGTGCAGAGGAATCTGCTGGCCACCGAGGAGCAGCGGATTCGCAGCGACGAGGCGGTTTCCATCAGTCTGGTGAGTTTCTACAAGACGCTGGGCGGCGGAAGGCGAAAACCTCAGGCCCCCTCGCGCAGGAGGAACTGCCACAGCTCACGCGCCTCGGGCTGCAGGTCCTGCTCCGACTTCACGCCAATCCACAGCAAGCGGCTGGCCCAGTCGTCGGTCAGCGGAATGGCGCGCAGGCCGGCCGCCAGGGGTTCGCCGCGCACCGCCGCCTCGGGCACCACGCCGATCCCCAGCCCGGCCTCGATCATCCGGCTGATGGCGTCGAAGCTGCCCACCTGCATGCGCAAGCGGAGGATGCGCTGCGCGGTCACCGCGGAATCGATCAGCAGCCGCAGCAAGGAGGTGCCGTGGGCGAGGCTGATGTAATCGAAGGCCAGGGTGTCGACGAAGGCGATCCTGCCGAACTTGGCCAGCGGATGCCCGACCGGCACCAAGAGGACCAACCGGCTCTGCCGGTAGGGCCGCAGCTCCAGGGTCGGCGCCGGCACGTTGTCGGCGAACACCCCGACATCGATCCGGCCGCTGTCCAGCGCCGCGACGATCTCCTCACTCAGCCGCTCCTCCAGGTTGATGCGCACCTGGGGCCGGTCGGCGAGAAAGCTGGCCAGATCGTGCGGCAGGAACTGCAACACCGCGGAAGTATTGGCCCACAGCCGCAGATGGCCGCGCACGCCCATGGCGAACTCGCCGATGTCGGCGGCCATGCGATTGACGTTGTCGAGAATGACGCGGGCGTGCTCCAGGAGCTCCCGGCCGGCCGGGGTCAGCTCGAGCCCGCGCGGCTGGCGGACGAACAGTGGGCAGTCGATGGTCCTTTCCAGATCGCAGATGCGCTTGCTCACCGCCGACAGGGTGAGATGGGCGCGCTCCGCCGCCCGGGTCAGACTGCCCAGCTCGGCGGCCAGCAGAAACACCCGCAGGGACTGCAGATCGAAATGGAGAGGATTGGTCATGCTGCTGGAGACTCCTAAAGCTATGGAACCGAACATACCCCGAACACTGCGCGGAATCTCATACCGAGCTGCCCTGGCGATGGCCGGCATGCCAACGGAGTCATCAGATCGATCTCCATGCTTGCCACCCTCGTCATCGACGGCGGAGTCAGGATGCTGGCACGCGGAGCAGTCGGGGGTCACGGCTATCGGGGCCTTCGATTGCATCCGATCAGCGGCCGCCGAGGAAGGCGTGGAGGCGAGCCCCGGTCGAGCGGGGTGGGCACTTTATCAAACCACAGTGCTGGACGAGAGCGCGCCAGGCGAGAAAACGGACCAAATATTTCTAAGCCTTGCCCGCACGGACGGACCACCGGGGGTGGAGGGATCGAAGTCGAGCCGTCCTTCGGAGATCGGCCCGGCGCATTGCACGCACCGGCGGTATTCATCATCGGCCGGAAAGGCACGCAGCGCTCTCTGCCGCTTGCTGCTGCCGATCCTGGCGGGTCTGCTCACCTTGGGCATGGGCAATGGCAGTTGGGTGGCAGCTTCATGCTTGGTCATGCTCGGCCTGAGCCAGGGCGGCATCCATGCTACCGTGGGCGCGATTTGCGCCTGAACGCTATGGAATTCAGCCCATCGATGCCATCCGCCCGGTCATCCAGGCGGCAATGGTCGTCTCGACTGCTGCAAGGAAAGCCAGTCAGGCCGAAACCAACAGGTTGGCCATTGCCAGCTGGATAATTAGAAAAGTGAGGGAAGATAGCCGATGCAAAGACTGCAAACTACGTTGGGCCTGATCGCCGCCATGATGCTTTCGGGACAGGCCGACGCAGTGGCTCCAGAGCCCGAAACCGCCGGGCCCGTGCTGTTCAAGCATGCCGAACCGAGTTCGACTCAAGGCGATTATCCGCTCTTCGCCAGCGAGCAGAAGCGCATGGAGGCGCTGGTCGACGCGGCAAGGCGCGCCGGAATAAATGTACCTGTGCCCAAGGACCCCGGTGGCGGCTTCACCCACGAACAACACAAGCGCAACTATATGGCGCTCTATGGCGCCGGACTCCTGTACCGGATCACGGGGGATACGGCCTATGCCGACTACGCGCGGCGCATGCTGCTGGAATACGCCAAGCTGTATCCGACGCTGGGGCCGCATCCCGCCGCGACCGGCGACTCGCCGGGGCGGCTGTTCTGGCAGAGCCTCAACGACAGTGTCTGGCTGGTCTATGCGGTGCAGGGCTACGACGCGATCCGCTATACGCTTTCGGCCCAGGACCGGCAGACCATAGACGACAACGTCTTTCGCCCGATGGCAGCGTTTCTTTCCGAAGGCCAGCCGCAGGTTTTCAACCTGATTCACAACCATGCGACCTGGGCCTGCGCTGCCGTCGGCATGACCGGCTACGTGCTGCGCGACGGGGAACTGGTGGCGAAGTCCCTCGAGGGCCTGGACAAGAGCGGCAGGACGGGCTTCCTGCGCCAGGTGGACCAACTCTTCTCACCCGATGGTTATTACACGGAAGGCCCCTATTACCAGCGTTATGCCTTGTTGCCCTTCGTGCTCTTCGCCCATGCGATCGAGGCGAGTGAGCCGCAGCGCAAAATCTTCGATTATCGGGACGGCGTATTGCTCAAGGCGATCCGTACCACCGTCCAGCTCACCTATGACGGTTATTTTTTTCCGCTCAACGATGCACTGCCAGACAAGAGCTTGAAGACGGATGAGCTCTATCAGGCAATCGCCATCGGCTATGCCGCGACGCGCGACCCGGGCTTTCTTGCCATCGCCAACTGGCAGGGGCGCACCTCACTCACCCCCGAAGGGCTGCTGGTCGCACGCGATCTGGCGGCGGACGGGGAAAAGCCGTTCCCCTTCGCCTCCCTGCTGTTCCGGGATGGCCCGCAGGGCGAACAAGGGGGCCTCGCGGTGATGCGTTCCGGGCCGGGCAACAAGGACCAGGTTCTGATCGCCAAGAACAGCGCACAGGGCATGGGGCATGGGCATTTCGACAAGTTGGGCTGGATGCTCTACGACGATGGCGCCCCGATCGTTACCGACTACGGGTCGGCGCGCTTTCTCAACATCGAGTCCAAGGACGGCGGTCGTTATCTGAAGGAAAACCAGAGCTGGGCCAGGCAGACCATCGCGCACAACACCCTGGTGGTGAACGAGACCAGCCACTTCGACGGCCAGTGGAAGGTGGGAGAAACTATTTCACCCCGACAGATTTTCTTCTCGGCAGACGGGCCGACGCGGGTGAGCACCGCCGAAATCGAGGGCGCCTACCCCGACGTGCGCTTGCGCCGCACCCTGGCGCAGTTGTCGATAGACGGCCTTGCCAGCCCCGTTGTCGTCGACCTGATGCGCGTCCGGGGCAGCCAGCCGGCGCAGTATGACCTGCCCCTGCACTATTCGGGACATATCACCGAGGTGGGTTTCCCACTCCAGTCGAACCCGACGGACAGGCCTGTGCTTGGAAAGGCCAATGGCTATCAGCATCTGTGGGTGGATGCGACAGGCGCGCCGAATGCCGGCAATGCGACACTGACGTGGCTCAACAACCATCGTTTCTATACCTACCGCATGCTGCCACCCGAAGGTACGAAGATCATCCTGGCCGAGAGCGGCGCCAACGATCCGAGCTTCAATCTGCGCCGGGAGCCCGTGCTGATCGAGCGCCTGAGCGGTGCCACCGACGCCACCTTCGTCTCCGTGCTCGAGCCGCACGGCCTCTATGATCCTGCCGGGGAGACGGTCACCGACAGCAAGAGCCGGATCACGGCGCTTCGCCATTTCCGCGCGACGGATGTCGACATCGTCGCTCTCGACCTGATCGACGGCAGGACTGTGACGCTGGCCATAGCGGACGATGCAGACGCGGCGAAGGCGCATCAGGCCGTGGTCGACGGGAAGCCGCTCGCGTGGACCGGTCATGTCGGCCGCTTCGATGACCAGACGGCCAAGGAAACGCAACAAGAGGTGGCATCGGGACAACTCCCGTAGCGGCAAAGGACTCTGCCGGCAAGAATCGTCACCTGCAAGGTCATGGCTTGCGCTCCTCATGCCCGGTCGACCTGACTGCCTGGCGGCCTGGGTCAGACCGGGCGCAAGGTCTGGCGTCCGGAAACTGCTCTCGTCGTCGTTGATCATGTCAGTGGCATGCAGATCGCCTACCGCATAGGGAGCAGCGGACCGGGCCTGCTGCTGCTCCACGGCCACCCGCAGACCCATGTCATCAGGCACAAGGTCGCGCCGGAGCTGGCGCGATACTTTACGGTTGTCGCCGCTGACCTGCGCGGCTACGGCGACAGCGACAAACCCGAGGACGGCGTCGGGCATGCCGCTTACAGCAAGCGCGAGATGGCCCGCGACATGGTCGAGCTGATGGCCAGTCTGGGCTTCGCTCAGTTCGATCTCCTGGCGCATGATCGCGGTGCGCGGGTTGCCCACCGGCTGGAGTTGGACAGTCCGGCCGCGGTGCGTCGCTTGATCCTGCTGGATATCGCGCCAACTCTGGCGATGTACACACAAACCATGGAAGCCTTTGCGCGCGCCTACTGGACTGATTCTTCCTGATCCGGCCGGCACCACTGCCGGAAACCCTGATCGAAGCCGACCCGGAACTCTATCTACGCAGTGTGATGGGCAGCCGCAGTGCCGGCATCGACCTTGAGCATGACCGCGCCGACGTCGAGGCAGGACGCTTGATGGACACGCCGCTACTGGCATTGTGGGGAGGCGAAGGTACGGTGGGCAAATGTTTCGACCCGCTGGCCGAATGGCGCAAGGTGGCCAGCGATGTACGCGGCAAGCCGCTGCCCGCCGGCCATTACCTGGCCGAGGAAGTTCCCGAACTGCTGCTCGAAGAAGTGCTCGCCTTCCTGCTCTGAAGCCGCTTCCTTTCTGCAGCCCCCTGCAGCACCAAAAGATCATACCGGGGGCGCTCCACTGCCTGCGCAGCAACGGCTGACAACGATAATAACGGCAACCACAATGAAAAAGTGCTCCATACCCCCCGACAACAACGAATCCGCAACCATGCCCGCCCCCTTCGACGACCTTTCCGCATCAGAACCTGGCAGCCCGGCGCCACAGGAGCCTGCCGGCCGTTCTACCGCAGCTTCCGTCGGCCTGCTCCTCGGTCCGCTGCTGCTGCTCGCCTGCCTGTTGAGCGAGCCGCCGGCAGGCATGTCCGGCGAGGCCTGGGCCACCGTGGGCCTGGCCTGCCTGATGGCGACTTGGTGGTCGACCGAGGCCATACCCATCCCCATCACGTCGCTGTTACCCATCCTGCTGATTCCCGCACTGGGCATTGCCAGCCTGGAGAAGGCTACTGCGCCCTACTCCAATCCGGTGATCTTCCTGTTCATGGGCGGATTCATGCTCGGGCTGGCGATGGAGCGCTGGAATCTGCACCGGCGCATCGCCCTGTCAATCCTGGTCGCGGCAGGCAGCCAGCCGACCCGACAGATCGCCGGCTTCATGCTGGCCACCGCCTTTCTCAGCATGTGGGTAAGCAATACCGCCACCACCATCATGATGCTGCCCATCGGCCTGTCAGTGATTGGCCTGGTCGCAGAACGGGGTGAACGGAGCGAGCAGGAACGCTTTGCCGTAGCCCTGCTGCTGGGGATTGCCTATGCCGCCAGTATCGGAGGGGTCGCCACCCTGATCGGTTCGCCACCGAACGCCCTGTTGGCGGCCTTTCTCCGGGACAACCATGGCATAGAGGTCGGCTTCGGTAGCTGGATGCTGTTCGGTCTTCCGGTAGCGGTACTGATGCTGGCCTTCAGCTGCTGGTGGATGACCCGCAAGGGCTTCAAGCTTTCCGGGTACGACAGCCAGACCAGGCTTCGCGAGGAGCTCGCCGGGCTTGGAGCGATGTCCAGGGGAGAGAAGCTCGTCGCAGCGGTGCTGCTGACCACGGCGCTGTGCTGGATATTCCAGCCCGCAATCGGTACCTGGCTGCCAGGAATCAACGACACCGGCATCGCCATGGCGGCCGCGCTCGCGCTCTTTCTCATTCCCGTACAGAGGAAGGACGGATTGTTTCTGATGAGCTGGGAGCAGGCGCTCAAATTGCCCTGGGGCGTGCTGCTGCTCTTCGGCGGTGGCCTGTCTCTGGCCCAGGCCATCCGCAGCACCGGCCTGGCCGAATGGATCGCCCAGGGGCTGCAGATCTTTGCATCGCTGCCACCGTTGCTGCTGCTGGGACTGGTGGTGCTGGTGATCATCTTCCTCACCGAGATCACCTCCAACACCGCCACCGCCGCCGCCTTCCTGCCGCTGCTCGGCGCCTTGGCCGCCTCCCTGGGATTCGCCCCCGAACTCTTGGCCATTCCGGCGGCCGTCGCCGCCAGCTACGCCTTCATGCTGCCGGTGGCCACGCCGCCGAATGCCATTGTCTTCGGCACCGGCAAGGTACGTATCGGCTCCATGATGAGAGCCGGTCTGGCGCTCAACCTGGCGGGCCTGCTGATCGTAACCTTGGTCGGCTATTTCCTGAGCGGGGTGGTAACGGGAAACTGAGGCGCCCCCCTTCGCTCATGCGCGGCCGCCTGGCCGCGCACACCGTCTTTTGTCGATTGCCCTCGACTTCGCCGCTGCCGGCCTCGCGCCTGTCGAATGCCTCCAGTGTTCGCCTCGCCAGGCAGCGCCGACACGCGGGCGTGCTCAGTCGAACCAGACCTCGCCCTTCTGGGCGATGCCGTTGGCGCTGCCGGCCCACAACTCGGCGTGCCCCGGCGCATCGATGCATCCGCTGCCCTCGAAGGGTTCCGGCGCGATCAGCGGGCGCAGGCCGCGATAGGCGAAGCGGCGCAGACGCGCGGCCGGGTTAGCTCTCGGTTTTGGTGACGTAGGGCTAGTCGTAGTGGATGCAATGGCCGTTGAAGGCCACCGCGGAATAGGAATAGCGGAACAACAGCGTGGCGGTCGGCTCGACCGTCTCGCGCCAGTCGCCCTGCGGCACCGCCTCGCCGGAGCGGGTTTTCGGCGGGCAGGGCCCGCGGTAGACGATGTCCTGTTCCTCGCGCACAGCCAGGCGGCCGGCCTGCCGATATTCATGACATACGGTAACATCCTGCCCTCCCAACAACTCCGTTGGCCGCTGCTGTTCAACCGAAGAGCTGCTGCCTGCGCCTCAGCCAGCGGTAGCCGTATCCGCGCAGGCGCAGGCGCAGCGGATGCCCCTGTGACTGCTCGTACAGGCTGTCGGCGAGGATGTCGGCGAAGTCCTGCAGATCGCTTTCCTCCACCTGCACCTCGACCTCCTCCTGCGAGAGATTGGCCAGCATCAGCAGGGTCGAGTCGCCGTCGTAACGGATGGCGAACACGCTCGGGCAGTCGACCTTTACCGGGCGGTAGGTGCCGGAACCGATCTCCGTGAGGCCGATGCGCGTACGCATCATGTTGCTGGTATGCGCCAGCAGCGAGTCGTTGCAGAGGGCCTGGGCGTAGACGTTGACGGCACTGTAGGCGAACGGGCCCTCGTCGATCGGCGGTGCCACCAGCGCCTCGGGACGTGCGCAGGAGAAGCCGCCGTTGGGTTCGTCGGACCACTGCATCGGCGTGCGCACCGCCAGCCGCTCGGGCAACGAGAGATCGTCGCCCATGCCGATTTCTTCGCCATAGCGCAGGATCGGCGTACCGGGCAGGGAAAAGAGTATGGCGTTGGCCAGTGCCAGGCGCCGCGGGTCGCCTCCGAGCATCGGCGCCAGACGTCGGCGGATGCCGCGTTCGTAGGCACGCATGTTCGGCTCCGGGGCGAAGGCCTGCATGACCTCCTCGCGCTCGGTTTCGCTCAGGCGCTCCAGGTCGAGCTCGTCGTGGTTGCGTAGCCACACCGCATACTGCGCCCGCGCGGGCGGCACCGGTTGGCTGGCGATAGCGCGGTGCAAGGGCTCGGCCTCGCCACGGGCCATTGCCAGGTAGAGATGGTTGTTTACCCAGAAATCCAGCAGCAGGGTGAGACGGTCGCCTTCGCCGAAGTACTGGACATAGCCTTCCGGCTCGATATCCACCTCGCCCATCAGGATGGCTTCCGGGCGACGCAGGGTGATGAAGTCGCGCAGGTGGTCGAGTAGCCAGACGCCGGCCTTTGCCTCGCCTCGTCCGGCCTGCTCGATCAGGTGCGAGGCGGCGTCGAGCCGGAAGCCGGAAACCCCCAGGCGCAACCAGAACGACATGATCCGCTCGATTTCCTCGATAACCTTGGAATTGGCCAGGTTGAGGTCCGGTTCATGGTGGTAGAACAGGTGGCGATAGTACTGGCCGGCCTCCTCGTCCCAGTGCCAGACCTCTTCCTCGACTGTGGGAAAGATCGGTTCGACCTTGGTTTCCACCGGCTTGTCGGACCACAGGTAATAGTCCCGGTAGCGGGAGTTGCGATCCTGGCGCGCCTGCTGGAACCAGGGATGCTGGTCCGAGGTGTGCTGCACGACCAGTTCGAGGATGACGTGGAGCCCCAGTTCCTCGGCCTTTTCCAGCAGGGCGACCACGTCGGCCAGATCTCCGAAGCGCGGGTTGACGGCCATGTGGTCGCTGACGTCGTAGCCGGCGTCACGGAACGGTGAGGCGTAGATCGGCATCAGCCAGATCGCTGAGGCCCCCATCCCGCGCACGTAGTCCAGGCGCTCGGTGACGCCACGCAAATCACCGCAGCCATCGCCATCGCTGTCGCGGAACAACGAGGGATCGATCTGGTAGATCACCGCGTTGCGATACCAGAGGGGGCGCATGTTCAAGCTTCCTTTGGCTTGAGGATCAGTGCTTGCTCGGCGTTCAGCTTGCCGATGAAGGACGCGCCATCGCCCTGGTCATCGCTGGCGATTTCGACCTGCCAGTCGCCAGCCAGGGGAAAGGCATGAGGCTGCTCGGCGAAGTTGATGCAGACGATGCGCTGGTCGCTGCCGTGCCGGCGGCGGCGGTACGCCAGCACTTCGGGGTGCAAAGGAAGCTCTTCCCAATCGCCCGAATGCAGCGCCGGGCTGGCACGGCGAATCGTCAGCAACCGGCGGTAGAGCTGTAGGGTCGAAGTTGGCCAGGAGTGGGCCACGCCCAGCGACTCCTCGACCTCGCTGATGCACAGGCGGAAGGTCACCGCGTCCCAGGGGGCGTCCAGCGGCAGGATATTGAACGCCATGTGCAACTCGTCGCCGGCACCGTAGTATTCGACGATCCGCGCGGTGGAGCGGATATTGACTTCGCCGATCGGCACCCGCTCGCCGGAATAGCCGTCCACCAGAGGGCGCAGGCCGCGCAGCGCTTCGTGGCTGTAGGGGCGGTCGTTGATGTGCGCCATCACCTCGCCAGCCAGGCAGCGCAGGTCGACAGCGCAGTAGTCACTGATGTCGTAGCCAGCGTCGGACATCGGCGAGCGATAAATCGGCGACGGCCAGAGAGCCTCGACGCCGGGCTGTTGCTGGTAGTCAAGGCGACTGATCAGCCCTGGCAGATCACCAATACCGTCGCCATTGCTGTCGGCGAAGGAACCTGGATAAACCTGATAGATAACGGCGCCTTTCCACCAAGGCGAAGCTGGCGATTTCTGCATGCGGATCGGTCCTCGGATCGCGGCGAACCGCTTCGTGGTCGATGCCTTTCATTCAGGTACGACTGGCCATGAACGAGCCAGTTCAATGCGGGGTTAGCCATGCCCGGCCAAGCTCATCACTGCAACCCGGCTCTTCCTCTACCTACATCACTACGCTGAAACGCGGCCGATGGACTTTGATTGCCGCAAATGCAGGCGCCGCCAGCGAGAGGCCCAAGGCATTCACAACGAGCTGAAGCAGACCTTCCGCCGCGGCGTGAGCGCCCGCGGCGAAGCAGCGGGCGCCGGCCACGACCTGGCCATCGTCGATGCATCGCCCGTGGGCACGGCGGCCGCCTGGAACTCTCCGAGCAGCCCGGTCCAGGCCTGCGGGCGCGGATCAGTCTGCCCTTGCGAAACGGCTGACCTGCACCGGCGATTGAAAACCGGGCACTGGACACAGGACCGCCCCCTTCTGGAGCAACCTGCGCTTTGCCCGCACCAGCCCCACCCCGTGCCCCGACAAGGCCATTCCGTCAGGCCCATGCCCTATCGCAAGGCCGGAGACTGCCTGCTGGCGGTGCAGCCGCGACAACCTTATGCGCAGATCCTGCCAGGCGCACCGGGGCAATACACGACACAGGCTCAACGTGCTCAAAGTTGGTGCAGAGAATCCACGAAAAAGCCTGGAATGCTTTTTTTCATGAAGTTTTTTGATGGCTGACAAGCCCTGTGCTTATCTCAAAAACAGCTTTACCGGATCCAATCAGGACAAGCGCAGAACACGCGCACGGCAACCACCAAGGACAGAAGAGTCATGCTCAAGAAAACAACCCTCGCCCTCACTGCCGCAGGCGCCGTGGCCGGCAGTTGCATCGCCATGGCGGGGACGACAGTGGACACTGCCATCGGCCAGTTCGAGGTCAGTGCCAACGCCACCCTGGCCTCCGAGTACATCTTCCGCGGCATCTCGCAAACCAAGGGCGACCCGGCCATCCAGGGCGGACTGGACGTCGTCCATGAAAGCGGCCTGTACGTCGGCATCTGGGCCTCCAACGTCGACTTCGAGTTCTCCGACGCCCCGGTGGAATACAACTACTACGCCGGCTACGGCGGCAACATCACCGAGACCCTGGCCTTCGACGTGGGCTGGCTCAAGTACGACTATCCCGGCGACGACCTGAAGGATGCCGATCTGAACTACAGCGAGTTCTACGGCAACCTCTCCGCCTACGGCTTCAAGGTCGGGATCAACTACTCGGACGACGTCAGCAGCGACAACAACGTCGTCTACACCTACATCGGCTACGAACGCGGCCTGCCCTACGGAATGGGACTGGCCATGCGCTTCGGCAAGTACGACTTCAAGGACGATACCTTCTTCAAGGACGGCGCGACCAAGGGCGAGGACAGCTACTTCGACTGGTATCTCGCCCTGACCAAGGAGTATCTCGGCCTGCAGTTCGGCCTGGCCTATACCCAGACCGACCTCAAGAACGAGGAATGCAAGAACTTCGTCGGCAACGACACCTACTGCAACGCCAACTTCGTCGTCTCGGTGTCCAAGACCCTGTAGACCCGCAGCACGGGAGCGCCGGGCGCATCATAATGGCGATCCGATCCCCCGGAGACCCGTCCGATGCACATCCGCTCCACCACATCCGCCGACATTCCGGCGCTGTGCCGTCTGCTCGACCAGTTGTTCGCCCAGGAAGCCGAATTCACCCCCGACCGCGCCGCACAGCAGCGCGGCCTGGCGGCGATCATCGAGCGTCCGGCAGTCGGCGAGATCCTCGTCGCCGACGAGGACGGGCACATCCTCGGCATGGTCAATCTGCTCTACACCGTCTCCACCGCGCTGGGCACGCCGGTGGCGTTACTCGAGGACATGGTGGTGGATGCCGCGGCCCGCGACCACGGCCTCGGCACGCAGTTGCTGGAGGCGGCCATCGCCACCGCCCGGGTACGCGGCTGCCGACGCATCACCCTGCTGACCGATGCCGACAACCGCGACGCCCAGCGCTTCTACGCCCGCCAGGGCTTCGCCCGCTCGCCGATGATCCCCCTGCGTCTGGCACTCGATCCGGCGTAGGGATAATGCGTTCTGGGCAAGGCTGCGCCGTTGCCCACCCTACAGCGCCGTAGGGCGGGTGAAACCCGCCGATTTCGGTGCGGCCCCGCTCCATGTTCGGCGGGTTTCACCCGCCCTACGATCTGTACCCCGAGCCGGGTACAACCCCAGCGGCTTCGGATCAGGCCTTGCCCTGCTCGGCCAGGGCCACGGCGCGGAACATGGCGCGGCGCTTGTTGATGGTTTCCTCCCACTCCAGCGCCGGCACCGAGTCGGCGACGATGCCGCCGCCGGCCTGTACGTGCAGCTCGCCGTCCTTGATCACCGCGGTGCGGATGGCGATCGCGGTGTCCATGTTGCCGTTCCACGCCAGATAACCGACGGCGCCGCCGTAGACCCCGCGCTTGACCGGCTCCAGCTCGTCGATGATCTCCATGGCGCGGATCTTCGGTGCGCCGGAGAGGGTGCCGGCGGGCAGGATGGCGCGCAGCGCGTCCATCGCGGTCAGTCCTTGCTTGAGGTGGCCGGTGACGTTGGAGACGATGTGCATGACATTGGAGTAGCGCTCGATGACCATCCGGTCAGTGACCTTCACCGAGCCGGTGTCGGCGACCCGGCCAACGTCGTTGCGGCCGAGGTCGATCAGCATCAGATGCTCGGCGATTTCCTTGGCATCGGAGAGCAGGTCGCGCTCCAGGGCCAGGTCCGCCTCCTCGGTCGCCCCGCGCGGGCGGGTGCCGGCGATCGGGCGCACCGTGACCAGGCCGTCCTCGACCCGCACCAGCACTTCCGGCGAGGAGCCGACCACATGGAAATCGCCGAAGTTGAAGAAGTACATGTAGGGAGTCGGGTTGAAGCAGCGCAGCGCCCGGTACAGGTCGATGGGCGCGGCCTTGAAGTCGATCGACATGCGCTGCGAAGGCACCACCTGCATACAGTCACCGGCGAGAATGTACTCCTTGATGCGCATCACTGCGCGCTCGTAATCGTCGCGGGTGAAGCTCGCGCGGAACGCCGGCTCGGCGCCGGCCGGGGCACCAAGGTCGATGCCCTGGCGTGGCGCCAGCGGCTGGCGCAGCCGCTTCAGCAGCGTCTGCAGGTGGGCTTGGCCCTGCTCGAAGGCATCCGCCTCGTTAGGGTCGGCGAGAACGATAAGGTGCATCTTGCCGGCCAGATTGTCGAACACCACCACGGCGTCGGACACCATCAGCAGGATATCCGGGGTGCCCAGCGGGTCGGGGTTCGGACAGTGCGCCAGGCGCTTTTCGACATAGCGCACACAGTCATAGCCGAAGTAGCCGACCAGGCCGCCGTTGAAGCGCGGCAGTCCCGGCAGGGTCGGCACCTTGTAGCGCGCCTTGAACTGCTCGACGAAGGCCAGCGGGTCCGCGCAATCGTGGCGTTCCACCTCCTCGCCATCCACGCTCACCGTCACCCGATGGCCATGGACACGCAGCACGGTGCGCGCCGGCAGGCCGATGATCGAGTAGCGGCCCCACTTCTCGCCGCCCTGCACCGACTCGAGCAGGTAGGAGTGGGGGGCGTCGGAGAGTTTCAGGTAGATCGACAGCGGGGTGTCGAAGTCGGCGAGGGTTTCGCAGGCGAGCGGAATGCTGTTGTAGCCTTCGGCGGCCAGGCGCAGGAATTCTTCGCGGGTCATGAATCAGCCTCGTGGCGGGCGGAGATATAAAAGGAAGGGGCAAACGCGCCGGCGAACCGGCAGGGGATGTCGTCAGGCGCGCCAGCGCCAGCGGGCCAGGGCCTTGATGACCTTCATCCAGAGTTTGCGGGAAACCACCACGATTGCGTTTCTCTCGGAGGCGGAATGGACAACGGAGGCAGTCACACTAGCGCAGCCGCGGGTGCCGAATCAACCAGCCCGGACAACACGTCGAGCACCAGCGCCGGCCCCTCCTCGGCGATCGGCCGGCCGTGGTTGTAGCCGTAGGACAGCGCCACGCAGGCGACGCCCGCCGCCCGGGCGGCCAGCACATCGTTGCGCGAGTCGCCGATGAACAGCGCCTCCTCCGCCGCCACGCCGGCCTTGCTCATCACCCAGAGCAGCGCCGCCGGATCGGGCTTCTGCTGCGGCAGGGTGTCGCCGCCAACGATCCAGCGGAAGTAGCTGTCCAGGCCCTTGTCGGCCAGCAGCTCGGGCAAAAAGCGCTCCGGCTTGTTGGTGATCAGGGCCAGTTGCACTTCCCGCTCGTGCAGCCAGTCGAGGGTTTCCGGCACGCCGGGATAGACGCGGGTCAGCGCGTGGTTGTCGGCATAGGCCTCCATGAACAGCGCCAGCGCCGTCTCGGCCTCGGCCGCGTCCACCTGCGTGTGTTCGAGGCTGCCGGCCAGGGCGCGACGCACCAGCACCGGCGCGCCGTTGCCAATCCACAGGCGCACCCGCTCGACGCCGGCCGGCGCCCGGCCGAGCTGGACGAGCATGCGGTCCACCGCCGCCGCCAGGTCCGGCACCGAGTCCACCAGGGTGCCGTCGAGATCGAACATCGCCAGTTTCGGCAGGCGCCCGCCGAACAGCCCGTGCAGGGGCGTCATGGGCGCACCCGGGCCAGTTCGGCGCGCATGGCGTCGATCACCGCCTTGTAGTCGGGCTGGCCGAAGATCGCCGAGCCGGCGACGAAGGTATCGGCACCGGCAGCGGCGATCTCGCCGATGTTCTTCACATTGATTCCTCCGTCGATCTCCAGGCGGATGTCCTGGCCGCTGGCGTCGATCAGCGCGCGCGTCTCGCGCAGCTTGTCGAGGGTGCGGGGGATGAACTTCTGGCCGCCGAAGCCGGGGTTGACGCTCATCAGCAGCACCATGTCGAGCTTGTCCATCACGTATTTCAGGCAGTCCAGCGGGGTCGCCGGGTTGAACACCAGGCCGGCCTTGGCGCCGCCGTCGCGAATCAGCTGGAGGGAGCGGTCGATGTGCTCGGAGGCCTCGGGATGGAAGGTGATGTAGCTGGCGCCGGCTTCGAGGAAGTCACCGATGATACGGTCGACCGGCTTGACCATCAGGTGCACGTCGATCGGCGCGGTGATGCCGTACCTGCGCAGCGCCGTACAGACCATCGGGCCTATGGTCAGGTTGGGCACATAGTGGTTGTCCATCACGTCGAAGTGGATGATGTCGGCGCCGGCGGCGAGGACCTTGTCCACCTCTTCGCCCAGGCGGGCGAAGTCGGCGGAGAGAATCGACGGGGCGATGGCGAAGGGCTGCATGGGTACCTCGAAGCGACTTGCGGCAAAAAAGATGTGCAGTTTCCCGCTTCGCCGCCGGTGCGGCAAGGGCAGTAGCCTGCCCTGCCCTTGCGCGAAGCGGACCGCTGCCGGCTCAGTCCAGCTCGTCGAAGCACTTGGCGAGGATCGCCAGGCCGCGGTCGAGCAACTCGTCCGGCACGGTCAGCGGCATCAAGAAGCGCAGCACGTTGCCGTAGCTGCCGCAGGACAAGAGGATCATCCCCTTGTCCCGCGCCCGGGCGACGATCTGCCCGGTCAGCGCGCTGGCCGGCCGCCGGACGTCGCCATCCTCGCACAGCTCCATGGCGACCATGGCGCCGAGGCCGCGCACCTCGGCGATCGACGGGTGGCGGGCCTGGATCGCCCGGAGCTCCTCGGTCAGCCGCGCGCCGATGCCACGGGCGCGCTCCAGCAGACGCTCCTCCTCGAACACCTCCAGCACCGCCAACGCCGCGGCGCAGGCAAGCGGGCTGCCAGCATAGGTGCCGCCGAGCCCGCCGGGGGCGATGGCGTCCATGTACTCGGCCTTGCCGCACACCCCGGCCAGCGGAAAGCCGCCGGCGATGGACTTGGCGAAGGCGGTGAGGTCGGCGGCCACGCCCATCTGCTCCATGGCGAAGAAGGTCCCGGTACGCCCGGCGCCAGTCTGCACCTCATCGGCGATCAGCAGGATACCGTGTCGGTCGCAGATCGCCCGCAGGCCGCGCATGAACTCGGGCGGGGCGACGTTGAAGCCGCCCTCGCCCTGCACCGGCTCGACGAGGATCGCAGCGATGTCGCGCGGCTCGGCGTCGTTCTTGAAGATCCGCTCGACGCTGGCCAGTGCCTCGGCCACATCGGCGCCGTGCAGCGCGCAGGGGTAGCGGGCGCGGAACACACCGCCCGGCAACAGACCCATGCCGGCGGCGTAGGGGACCTTCTTGCCGGTCAGCGCCAGGGTCATCAGGGTGCGCCCGTGGTAGGCATTGGTGAAGGCGATCACCCCGGTCCGACCGGTGGCCGCGCGGGCGATCTTCACGGCATTCTCCACCGCCTCCGAGCCGGTGCTGACCAGCAGGGTCTTCTTGGCGAAGTCGCCCGGCACGCGCGCGTTGAGCTTTTCGCACAGCTCGACGTAGGGCTCGTAGGCCAGCACCTGGAAGCAGGTGTGGGAAAGCTTGTGCAGCTGCCGCTCCACCGCCTTGACGATCTTCGGATGCAGGTGACCGGTGTTGAGCACGGCAATGCCGCCGGCGAAGTCGATGTACTCGCGTCCCTCCACGTCGACCACGCTGCAATTGCGCGCATGGTCGGCGAAGATCGGATGAATCTGCCCGACGCCGCGTGGCACCGCGGCGATCCGGCGTTGCATCAGAGAGTCGTTGGTCCTGCTCATGGGGTCCTCACTGGCCGCGCGGCGGCGCTTCGCTCAAGGAGAATGGGCTGCCAGCGGCAAGCGCGGGCGCCCGGATCGGCCTTCCTCCTGCCACTCTAGCGCAGGGGCCGGCCGGCCGGGAGCGGTCCGCTTGAAGGAATCAGCGGAAGCCGTGACGGTCACGGACCAGCCGGTAGGCCTCGTGCAGCTCGCGGGTCCGCGCCGTGGCGGCGTGCAGCCGCGCCGGGCTCGCCCCGGCGCCGGCGAGCTTGTCCGGATGGTGGCGGCTGAGCAGTCGGCGGTAGGCGCGCTTGATGGTCTCCGGATCGCTGTCGGCGTGGATGCCGAGCAGGCGCAGGGCTTCCGGGTAGCCGTCGGCGGCAGACGGCGCCGGCAGGGGCGCGCAGTCGCGGCCCAACGCTTCGACCTGGGCGTTGCTGCGCCCCAGCCAGCGCCCCCAGAGCAACACCAGCTCGCGCTCGGCGGACGTCACCTTGCCGTCGACCCAGGCCATCCTCCAGCAGGCGCGCAGCAGACGCTCGACGCGCTCGGCCTGGCCGCTCAGGCGCTGCAGCGAACGGCGCAGTCCGTCGACCCCGAGCATGCCGTGGGCGAAGATCCGGCTGGCGGTCTGTCGCGCCCGGGCGTCCAGGCCGAACTCCCCCATCTCGCGGCAGGCCTGGCGGAGATGGGCCTCCCGCACCGGTCCCTCGCGCCGCGCCAGACGACCGAGCAGGTGGAACAGCAGCTCATGGTCGTTCTCCGCCTGGCGCAGGCCGAGGCGCTCGGCCAGTTGCCGCCACGAACCCAGCTTCAGGCGGCGGTCCAGCAGCAGGCCGAGCAGGCCGCCAACCGCGGCCCCGGGCAGCCCGGCCAGCAGCAGGCCGGCCAGGGCCCCCAGCAGAGCGAACGGCCAGACCATCTCAGCCCGGCTCCGCCAGCAGCCGCTCGACCTCGGCGAGACGCTCGTGGGTGCCGACGTCCACCCAGCGCCCACGGAAGTGCTCGCCGCCGACCTGCCCTCGGGCCATCGCCGCGAGCAGCAGCGGCGCCAGCTTGAAAGCCCCCGGCCGGCAGTCGGCGAACAGCGCCGGGTCGAGCACGGCGATGCCGCTGTAGGTCAGCCCGGTCTGTTCGTCGCGGGCGCTGACCCGGCCGTCCTGCAGGCGGAAATCGCCCTGCGGGTGGTGCGCCGGGTTGTCCACCAGCACCAGATGGACCAGAGCCGCGGGGACGCGGTGCAGGCCGGCGAAGTCGTAGTCGGTCCAGATGTCGCCATTGACCAGCAGGAAGGGCTCGCTGCCGAGCAGCGGCAGGGCACGGTGGATGCCGCCGCCGGTTTCCAGCGGCGCGCCCTCGGCCGAGTAGGCGATGCTCACGCCGAAGCGCGCGCCATCGCCCAGGTAGGCCTCGATCTGCGCGCCGAGCCAGGCGTGGTTGATCACCAGCTCGCGGAACCCCGCGGCAGCCAGGGCGCGCACGTGGTACTCGATGAGCGGCACGCCGCCGGCGCGCACCAGCGGCTTGGGGGTGTGCAGGGTCAGCGGGCGCAGGCGCTCGCCCTTGCCGGCAGCCAGGATCATTGCCTTCATGCCGGTAGCTCCGCGGCCTGCGGCAGGCTGGCAAGCAACATGCCGAGCCCCGCCAGTTCCGGCCGGCGCGCCAGCACCGCCTCGATGTAGCGGAAGAAGCGCGGCACGTCGGAGAGGTACCTGGGCTTGCCGTCGCGATGGCAGATGCGCGCGAAGATGCCGATCACCTTGAGATGGCGCTGCACGCCCATCAGGTCGCTGGCGCGCAGGAAGTCCTCCAGATCCGCCGGTACCGGAATGCCGGCCGCGACGGCCATCCGCCAGTAACGCTCCAGCCAGCTGCGCACGCGCGCCTCCGGCCAGCTGAGAAAGGCATCCTTGAACAGGCAGGTGACGTCATAGCTGACCGGGCCGTAGACCGCATCCTGGAAGTCCAGCACGCCCGGGTTGGGCGTGCTGGCCATCAGATTGCGCGGCATGTAGTCGCGGTGCACCAACACCCGCGGCTGGGCCAGGGCGCTCTCCAGCAGCAATTCGCAGACCCGCTGCCAGGCGGCCAGGCGCTCGCCATCCAGGGTCACGCCGAGATGGCGCTGCAGGTACCAGTCGGGGAACAGCTGCAGCTCGCGGCGCAGCAGAGCCTCGTCGTAGCATGGCAGGCCGGCGTCCAGCGGCAGGCGCTGAAAGGCCAGCAGGGCCTCGAGGGCATCCTCGAAGAGAGCGTCGGCCTTATGCTCATCGAGCACTTCCAGGTAGGTCTGCCGGCCGAGATCGGAGAGCAGCAGAAAGCCCTGCTCGAGATCGGCGGCGAGGATCTCCGGCACGTGCACGCCGGCAGCGGCGAGCAGCCCGGCGACCTTGACGAACGGTCGGCAGTCCTCCTGGGGTGGCGGCGCATCCATCACGATCAGGCTGCGCTCGCCGTCCTGCCAGCGGAAATAGCGGCGGAAGCTGGCATCACTGCTCGCCGGAGTCAAGCTCGCGGGCCCCGGCGCCTCCCAGCCGCGCTCGGCGAACAGCGCCGGCAGACACCGCGCCAGCCAGCGCTCGAGGTTTTCCAATCGACCATCCACAGACATCTACTACCCCCTACTCCCACGGACCTAGCCGTTGCCAGACGCATTGCTTTATTATGGTCGATCTTACTCCAGCCTATCGAAGGCGTGCCGCACCGGCTGTTGGCGCACAGGAAGCCCGGACATAAATTCAGATGGCACTCACTCCTCCCCGCTCGTTGTTCCGCAGAAAGTTTCCCCTTCTCGTAACCGGCAGCCTGTTGGTCCTGGGCTCGGCCCGCCTGCTCGCCGCCGAGCAGTTCGACTGCCAGGCCTCCGCCACCGGCGGCTGGGACTGCGCGCCGAAGACCAGCGCCAGACCCGTGCCGCCGCGCCCGCACGAGGCCGCCACCGCCGGTGCGCTCCCCACAGCCGCCCCCGGCAAGGAGGAGCCCCTGCCAACCCAGGTCACCGAGAGCGGCGGCCGCGCCCTGGCCTCGCGCAGCGCCGACTACAGCCACCTGGACTGGGTTCCGCGGGAGAAGCTCACCCCGGCGCAACTGGCGGAAACCGGCCCCTACTGCGCCGGCACCTACATCGAGCCGCCCCGTGCGGGCCTGGAGGACGACACGCCGCTGCGCGACGCGCCGACCCACGTCTCCGCCAGGGCCTCGCGCTACGACCAGGAGAGGCAGATCACCTCGATCGCCGGCGACGTGGTCATGCGCCAGGGCAGCATGCAGGTGGAGGCCGACGAGGCGCGCCTGCACCAGTTGGAGAACCGCGGCGAGGTGCTCGGCAACGTCAAACTGCGCGACAAGGGCTTCCTGATCGTCGGCGACCGCGCCGAGCTCCAGCTGGACAACGGCGAGGCGCGGATAGAGAACGTCGAGTACGTCATCCACCGCGGCCACGTCCGCGGCAGCGCGCTCACCGCCAAGCGCGAGGAAACCGCGATCATCCGCCTCAAGGACGGCACCTACACCACCTGCGACCCGGGCAGCGACGCCTGGACCCTGAAGGGCAAGAATATCAAGCTGAATCCGGCTACCGGCCGCGGCACCGCCACCAACGTGACGCTGCGGGTGAAGGATCTACCGGTGTTCTACACCCCATACATCCAGTTCCCGATCGACGACCGCCGCCAGTCCGGCTTCCTGGCGCCGGCCCTCGGCAGCTCGGGCGACAGCGGCCTGACCCTGCAGGCGCCCTACTACTTCAACCTGGCGCCGAACTACGATGCCACGCTCTACCCGACCTACATGGCCGACCGCGGCCTGCTGCTGGAAGGCGAGTTCCGCTACCTGACCAAGACCAGCGAAGGCCAGGTCGGCGCGGCCTACATCGACGACAAGGAAGACGAGCGCGAACTGCAGTCGGACTACGAGGATCAGCGCTGGATGTACAGCTGGCAGCACACCGGCGGACTGAACTCGCGCCTGCTGGCCGAGGTCGACTTCACCGACATCAGCGACCCCTACTACTTCCAGGATCTGCAGACCGACCTGGGCATCGACCAGCCGGACTTCCTCAACCAGCGCGGCAGCCTGACCTGGCGCGGCGACACTTATACCGCGCGCCTCAACGTGCATGCCTTCGAGCGCACCTCGGTCACCGACACCACGCCCTATGACCGCCTGCCGCAGCTCAGCCTCGACGGCTTCCTGCCATACCAGCCGTACGGCCTGAACTTCACCTACGGCACTGAATATGTGAAGTTCGAGCGCGACCTGCGCAGCGGCCGATTTATTGATGAAGATGGCGGCCCGGTTAATGCTGATGGAACAAGAGGCGACCTATGGTATGACGAACTCATTACAGGTCTGGACCGCGCCGAAGGCGACCGCATCCACCTGGAACCGGGCGTCAGCCTGCCGCTGGAGTGGACCTGGGGCTACCTCAAGCCCTCGGTCAAGCTCGCCCACACCCGCTACGATCTGGACCTCGATGCCAAGGGCAAGGCCACGCTCGGCGATCAGAACTTCGACGACAGCCCGGACCGCACCGTACCGCTCTATAGCCTGGACGGCGGTCTCTACTTCGACCGCAAGGTCAACTGGTTCGGCAAGGGCTTCCGCCAGACCCTGGAACCGCGGATGTACTACCTTTATGTACCCTACCGCGACCAGGAGGACATCCCGGTGTTCGACACCGGCGAGCACGTCTTCAGCTACGCCTCGCTGTGGCGCGACAACCGCTTCACCGGCAAGGACCGCATCGGCGACGCCAACCAGCTGTCGCTCGGCGTGACCAGCCGCTGGATCGAGGCCAACGGTTTCGAGCGCCAGCGCATCAGCTTCGGCCAGACCTTCTACTTCAAGGATCGCCGGGTGCAGATGCCGCGCGTGGACCATGAGAAGCGCGACGACTCCGAATCCAAGGTCTCGCCCTACGCGCTGGAGTACCTGTACCGCTTCAACCACGACTGGCGCCTGACCTCCGAGCTCAACTGGGACCCGGACGACCACCACCCGCGCTCCAGCAATGTCATGTTCCACTACCAGCCGGCGGACAATCCGAACAAGATCGTCAACCTGGGCTATCGCTACCGCAACGACGTGATGCGCTACAACCAGTCCAGCGGCAGCTGGGACTACAGCACCGACTACGGCAGGCCGGGGGACCCCTACTACATCGAGGACTACTATAAGATCGACCAGCACGACTTCTCCACCATCTGGCCGCTCGCTCCGCGCTGGAGCGCCATCGCCCGCTGGCAGTACGACTACAGCCGCAGCCGCACCCTGGAAGCCTTCGGCGGCTTCGAGTACGACAGCTGCTGCTGGAAGCTGCGGGTGATCAACCGCTACTGGATCGGCTACGACGAGACCGACCTCAACCCGGACCGCAACGACGAGGCCGACAAGGGCATCTTCCTGCAGGTGGTGTTCAAGGGCCTCGGCGGCGTGATGGGCAACAAGGTGGAGGCCTTCCTCGACCAAGGCATCGAAGGGTACCGTGAACGTGAAGAGCAACAAAACGCTAAGTGAGCGCCTGCGCCCACTGCTGCTGGCTACCCTGCTGCTCGGCAGCGCGGTGCACGCCGAGGTGCGGCCACTGGACCGCGTCGTCGCCATCGTCGACAACGACGTGATCATGCAAAGCCAGCTCGACCAGCGCCTGCGCGAGGTCGAGCAGACCATCGCCAAGCGCGGTGCCCAGCTGCCACCGCGGGAGCAGCTCGGCTCGCAGGTGCTGGAGCGGCTGATCCTGGAAAACATCCAGCTGCAGATCGGCGAGCGCTCCGGCATCCGCATCGGTGACGAAGAGCTCAGCCAGGCGATGGCCACCATTGCCCAGCGTAACGGCCTGACCCCCGAGCAGTTCCAGGCCGCCCTGGCCCGCGACGACCTGTCCTTCGCCGACGCCCGCGAGCAGGTGCGCCGCGAGATGATCGTCAGCCGCGTCCGCCAGCGCGTCGTGGCCGATCGCATCCAGGTCAGCGACCATGAGGTGCAGAGCTTCCTCGCCTCGGACCTCGGCAAGCTGCAGCTGTCAGAAGAGTTCCGGCTGGCCAATATCACCATTCCGCTGCCCGACGGCGCCTCTCCCGAGGAGATCCAGGCCGCCGAGCAGCGGGTGCTGGACATCTACCGGCAACTGCGCGCGGGCACAGACTTCGCCCAGTTGGCGATCGCCAGCTCGGCCGGCGAAACCGCACTGGAAGGTGGCGAGATCGGCTGGCGCAAGGCTGCCCAACTGCCGCCACCATTCGACAGCCTGGTCAGCCAGCTGTCGGTCGGCGGAGTGACCGAACCGGTGCGCACCCCGGGCGGCTACATCATTATCAAGCTGCTCGAAAAGCGCGGCGGCAGCGTCCAGGTCCGTGACGAGGTGCACGTCCGCCACATCCTGATCAAGCCGAGCGAGATCCGCCGCGAGGCCGAGGCCCGGGTCCTGATCGAACGCATCCATGAGCGCATCCGCAGCGGCGAGAACTTCGCCGAGCTGGCGAAGAGCTTCTCGGAAGATCCGGGCTCGGCACTGAATGGCGGCGACCTCAACTGGATCGACCCGAACATTCTGGTCCCGGAGTTCCGCGACATGATGGCCAATACCCCCGCCGGGGAGTTGTCCCCCCCGTTCAAGAGCCCGTTCGGCTGGCACGTGCTGGAAGTGCTCGGGCGCCGCGCCACCGACAGCAGCGCACAGGCCCGCGAGCAGCAGGCACTCAACGTGCTGCGCAACCGCAAGTTTGACGAGGAGCTGCAGTCCTGGCTGCGCCAGATCCGCGACGAGGCCTACGTGGAAACCAAGCTGTGAGCCCGCGACGCTTCGCCCTCACCCCCGGCGAGCCGGCCGGCATAGGTCCCGACCTGTGCCTGCTGCAGGCCCGCCAGGCCCAGGCCCAGGTGCTGATCGCCATCGCCAGCCGCACACTTCTAGAGGAGCGTGCCGCTCAGCTGGGTTTAAACATCGATCTCATTCCCGTCGCGCCGGATGCCTGGCCGGCCACCCCCACCGTGGCCGGTAGCCTGTATGTCTGGGACACTCCGCTGCGCGCCACGGTACAGACTGGCCGGCTCGATCCGGCGAATGCCGCCTACGTCCTGGAAACCCTGAGCCGCGCCGGTCGGGGCTGCCTCGCCGGTGGCTTCGCCGGAATGATCACCGCGCCGGTGCACAAGGGCGTGATCAACGAGGCCGGCATCCCTTTCTCCGGGCATACCGAATTCCTCGCCGAGCTGACCGGCACCGCACAGGTGGTGATGATGCTCGCCACCGCCGGCCTGCGCGTGGCTCTGGTCACCACCCACCTGCCGCTGCGCGCGGTGGCCGACGCCATCACCGCCGAGCGTCTGGAGCGGGTGACGCGCATCCTGCATGACGACCTGGTCGGCAAGTTCGGCATCGCCCGCCCGCGCATCCTGGTTTGCGGCCTGAATCCGCATGCCGGCGAAGGCGGCTATCTGGGCCGCGAGGAAGTCGAGATAATCGAGCCAACGCTGGAGCGTCTGCGCAGCGAAGGCCTGCAACTGGTCGGCCCGCTGCCGGCGGACACCCTATTCACCCCCAGACACCTCGAACACTGCGACGCGGTGCTGGCGATGTACCACGACCAAGGCCTGCCGGTCCTCAAGTACAAGGGGTTCGGCGCCGCGGTCAACGTCACCCTCGGCCTGCCGATCGTGCGCACCTCGGTCGATCACGGCACTGCGCTGGATCTGGCCGGTAGCGGCCGGATCGACGCCGGCAGCCTGCAGGTGGCGCTGGAAACCGCCTACCTGATGACCGCCAGCCGACCGCAGGTCGGCTGAAGCGGGAATCACTGCAGCCTTTCCGAGCCTTTCCTGCAGCATACGGCTTGAAGCTTGCCGCCACCTCACTGCTAAACTGCATCCTTTTGCATTCGCTTTGAGCTTGTGGCTTGAAGCTTGGAGCCGTCCCATGTCCGAGCTGTACCAGCACCGCGCGCGCAAGCGCTTCGGCCAGAACTTCCTGCACGATGCCGGGGTGATCCACCGCATCCTGCGGGCCATCCACCCGCGTGCCGGTGAACACCTGGTCGAAATCGGCCCGGGTCAGGGCGCGCTGACCGAGGGGCTGCTCGGCAGTGGTGCACGCCTCGACGTCATCGAACTCGACCTCGACCTGATTCCCCTCCTCAAGCTGAAGTTCGGCCTCGATCCGCGTTTCCATCTGCACCAGGGCGATGCGATGAAATTCGATTTCGCCCCATTATGCAGCACGCCGCACAGCCTGCGCATCGTCGGCAACCTCCCCTACAACATCTCCACCCCGCTGATCTTCCATCTGCTGGAACATGCCGGACTGATCCGCGACATGCACTTCATGCTGCAGAAGGAGGTGGTCGAGCGCCTGGCCGCCGAGCCGGGCGGCGGCGACTGGGGGCGGCTGTCGATCATGGTCCAGTATCACTGCCGGGTGGAGCACCTGTTCAACGTCGGCCCGGGCGCCTTCAACCCGCCGCCGAAGGTCGACTCGGCGATCGTCCGCCTGATCCCCCACGAAACCCTGCCGCATCCGGCCCGGGATCCCGCCCTGCTCGAGCGGGTCGTCCGCGCGGCCTTCAACCAGCGCCGCAAAACCCTGCGCAACACCCTCAAGGGCCTGCTCGACGCCGAGGACATCGAAGCCGCCGGCGTCGACGGCAGCCTGCGCCCCGAGCAGCTGGACCTGGCCACCTTCGTCCGCCTGGCCGACCGCCTGCATGAACAGGCGAAGGAACATAGCCCGCTCAAGTGAGCTCAAACCCATGTTTAGCCATCCGACAATAGAGCCCAACGCATGTCAGATCCCCGTTATCAGATCGACGTTAGCGTCGAGACCCATTACCTGCCGGAGCAGTCGCAGCCGGAACAGAACCGCTATGCTTTCGCCTACAGCGTGACCATCCGTAACAGCGGCCTGCTGCCGGCCCAGCTGCTATCGCGCCACTGGCTGATCACCGATGGCGACGGCCATGTCCAGGAGATCCGTGGCCCGGGCGTGATCGGCATACAGCCACTGCTCGGCCCGGGACAGAGCCACAACTACGACAGCGGCACGCTGCTCACCACCCAGGTCGGCACCATGCAGGGCAGCTACCAGATGCTTGCCGAGGACGGGCACCCCTTCGACGCACCGATCCACCCGTTCCGCCTGGCCGTGCCCGGAGCCCTGCACTGATGGCTGTGTATGCAATCGGAGATCTGCAGGGCTGCCTGGAGCCACTCAAATGCCTGCTGGACAGGGTCACCTTCGATCCGGCTCGGGATCGCCTGTGGCTGACCGGCGACTTGGTCAATCGTGGCCCGCAGTCGCTGGAAAGCCTGCGCTTCCTCCATGCCATGCGCGACTCGGTGACCTGCGCGCTGGGCAACCATGACCTGCACCTGCTGGCCGTGGCGCACGACATCGAGCGCCTGAAGAAAAGCGACACGCTGCGGGAAATCCTCGAGGCCCCCGATCGCGACGTTCTGCTCGACTGGCTGCGCCGGCAGAAGCTGCTGCACCATGATGGCGAGCGTGGCATCACCCTGGTGCATGCCGGCATTCCCCCGCAGTGGTCGCTGAAGAAGGCGCTGCGCTTGGCCGGGGAAGTCGAGGAAGCCCTCCAGGACGACACCCGGCTGCCGCAATTTCTCGACGGCATGTACGGCAACGAGCCACTGCGCTGGAACGGCCGTCTGCACGGCGCAGCGCGCCTGCGGGTGATCACCAATTACCTCACGCGGATGCGCTTCTGCACCCCCGACGGCACCCTCGACCTGAAATGCAAGGAAGGCCTGGGCAGCGCGCCGGCCGGCTTCGCCCCCTGGTTCAGCCACCCTCGACGCAAGACCCGCGGGCAGAAGATCCTCTTCGGCCACTGGGCCTCGCTGGAAGGCCGCTGCGACGAGCCCGGGGTGATCGCCCTGGACACCGGCTGCGTCTGGGGCGGGAGCCTGACCCTGCTCAACGTGGACACCGGCGAGTATCACCGCTGTGCCTGCAACAGTGCGAAGAGTGGCTCTAGTGGGGCGGTCGCGGATCGGGTAGTTTCTCCGCATTGACGAGCGACCAGCTTCAGCCATCGAGGTGCATTCATGAGCGAATTCCGTCGTATCCCGCCCCAGCAGGCCCAGGCACTGCGCACCCAGGGCGCCGTGGTGGTGGACATCCGCGACCCGCAGAGCTACGCCCTGAGCCACATCGCCGGCGCACGACACCTGGACAACCACTCCCTTGCCGACTTCATGGCCCAGGCGGACTTCGAGCAGCCGCTGATCGTCGCCTGCTACCACGGCAACTCCAGCCAGGGAGCCGCGGCCTACCTGGCCCAGCAGGGCTTCGCCGAGGTCTACAGCCTGGATGGTGGCTTCGAGCTGTGGCGCGCCACCTTCCCCAACGAGGTCGCGCAAGGCGAAGCGGAGCAGCTTGCCTGAGCTAGCCTGAACCATGTTTTCCCGACCCGCCAGACGGGTCGGGCTGAGCATTGCGTGCCGAAAATCCGCCCCTTTTCCGCCCTCAGAAAGCAGCCATCTGCAACGCCCGAGCAATCGCGCGTCCCCTTGTCATTTCTCCGCGCAACCGTGTTACTGTCGATACCGAACTATTCTTGTTCCTATGCCATCCACATCCGAGCAAAGCCGGCACACGGCTTGCTACTACACTTCAAGGCAATGACCTTCGGACAGGGGGATTTCATCGGCTGACCCGCGTCAGCGAACCGCCGATCCCTCAAATGCTTCAATCAAAGCCGGCTCCGGGCATCGAACGAGGTGACAACATGAGTATCTTCAGCCACTTTCAACAACGCTACGAAACGACGCGCCAGGAAGAGTACTCCCTCCAGGAGTACCTCGAACTGTGCAAACAGGACCGCAGCACCTATGCCACGGCTGCCGAGCGGATGCTGATGGCGATCGGCGAGCCGGAGTTGCTGGATACCTCCGTCGACCCGCGGCTGTCGCGGATCTTCTCCAATAAGGTCATTCGCCGCTACCCCGCCTTCGCCGACTTCCACGGTATGGAAGACTGCATCGAGCAGATCGTGTCCTACTTCCGCCATGCGGCCCAGGGCCTGGAAGAGAAGAAGCAGATCCTCTACCTGCTGGGTCCAGTGGGTGGCGGCAAGTCCTCCCTGGCGGAGAAGCTCAAGCAGCTGATGGAAAGGGTGCCCTTCTACGCGATCAAAGACTCTCCGGTGTTCGAATCCCCCCTGGGGCTGTTCAATGCCGCCGAGGACGGTGCCATCCTGGAAGAGGATTTCGGCATCCCGCAGCGCTACCTCTCCACCATTATGTCGCCTTGGGCGACCAAGCGGCTGAACGAGTTCGGTGGCGACATCAGCCAGTTCCGCGTGATCAAACTGTATCCCTCGATTCTCAACCAGATCGCGGTGGCCAAGACCGAGCCGGGCGACGAGAACAACCAGGACATCTCCGCGCTGGTCGGCAAGGTCGACATCCGCAAGCTGGAGGAATACTCGCAGAACGACGCCGATGCCTACAGCTTCTCCGGGGCCCTGTGCCGTGCCAACCAGGGTCTGATGGAATTCGTCGAGATGTTCAAGGCGCCAATCAAGGTGCTGCACCCGTTGCTGACCGCCACCCAGGAAGGCAACTACAACAGCACCGAAGGCCTCGGCGCGATTCCCTACAGTGGCATCATCCTCGCCCACTCCAACGAGTCCGAGTGGCACAGCTTCCGCAACAACAAGAACAACGAGGCCTTCATCGACCGTATCTACATCGTCAAGGTGCCCTACTGCCTGCGCGTTGCCGACGAGATCAAGATCTACGACAAGCTGCTGACCCACAGCTCGCTGGCCAAGGCCCACTGCGCGCCTGATACTCTGAAGATGCTGGCCCAGTTCTCCGTGCTCTCGCGACTGAAGGAGCCGGAAAACTCCAACATCTACTCGAAGATGCGCGTCTATGACGGCGAGAATCTGAAGGACACCGACCCCAAGGCCAAGTCGATCCAGGAGTACCGCGACACCGCCGGGGTGGACGAGGGCATGAACGGCCTGTCGACCCGCTTCGCCTTCAAGATCCTCTCCAAAGTGTTCAACTTCGACCCCAACGAAGTCGCCGCCAACCCGGTGCATCTGCTCTACGTGCTGGAACAGCAGATCGAACAGGAGCAGTTCCCGCCGGAGGTGCGCGAGCGCTACCTGCGCTATATCAAGGAATACCTGGCGCCGCGCTACATCGACTTTATCGGCAAGGAGATCCAGACCGCCTACCTCGAGTCCTACAGCGAGTACGGGCAGAACATCTTCGACCGCTATGTGCTCTACGCCGACTTCTGGATTCAGGACCAGGAATACCGCGACCCGGAAACTGGCGAGATCCTCAACCGCATGGCCCTCAACGAGGAGTTGGAGAAGATCGAGAAGCCGGCCGGCATCAGCAACCCGAAGGACTTCCGCAACGAAATCGTCAACTTTGTGCTGCGTGCCCGTGCCAACAACAACGGCAAGAACCCCAGCTGGCTCAGCTACGAAAAGTTGCGTGTGGTGATCGAGAAAAAGATGTTCTCCAACACCGAAGACCTGCTGCCAGTCATCAGCTTCAATGCCAAAGCGAGCAAGGAAGACCAGCAGAAGCACAACGACTTCGTCACGCGCATGGTCGAACGCGGCTACACCGAGAAGCAGGTCAGGCTGCTCTCCGAGTGGTATCTGCGGGTCCGAAAATCGCAGTAATCCAGCCGCAAGCCACATGCTTCAAACTGCAAACGGAAGCAAGCCCTCGAGCTCGGCTCCGTTTGCAGCTTGCGGCTTGGGGCTGGCAGCTCCCCGGAGGGGCCTATGAGTTATGTGATCGACCGACGCCTGAACGGCAAGAACAAGAGCACGGTGAACCGCCAGCGCTTCCTGCGGCGTTACCGTGATCACATCAAGAAGGCAGTGGAGGAGGCCGTCAGCCGCCGCTCCATCACCGATATGGAGCACGGCGAACAGATCAGCATTCCCGGCCGCGACATCGACGAGCCCGTGCTGCACCACGGCCGTGGCGGCAAACAGACCACCGTCCACCCGGGCAACAAGGAATTCACCACTGGCGAACGCATTCCACGCCCGTCCGGCGGCGGGGGGGGCGGGAGCGGCGCAGGTAAGCCCAGCAACAGCGGCGAGGGCATGGACGACTTCGTCTTCCAGATTACCCAGGAAGAGTTCCTCGACTTCATGTTCGAGGACCTCGAACTGCCCAATCTGATCAAGCGCCACATCACCGGTGCCGACACCTTCAAGACGGTGCGGGCCGGAATCAGCAGCGAGGGCAACCCCTCGCGGATCAACATCATCCGTACCCTGCGTTCGGCCCATGCCCGGCGCATTGCCCTGTCCGGCAATAGCCGCGCCAAGCTGCGCGCGGCCAAGGCCGAACTGGAGCGGCTGAAGATCGAGGAGCCGGACAACTTCGGCGACATCCAGAAACTGGAAGCGGAAATTGCCCGCCTGCGCATGCGCATCGAGCGGGTACCCTTCCTCGACACCTTCGATCTCAAGTACAACCTGCTGGTCAAGCAGCCCAACCCCAGCTCCAAGGCGGTGATGTTCTGCCTGATGGACGTCTCCGGCTCCATGACCCAGGCGACCAAGGACATCGCCAAGCGCTTCTTCATCCTGCTCTACCTGTTCCTCAAGCGCAGCTACGACAAAATCGACGTGGTGTTCATCCGTCACCACACCAGCGCCAAGGAAGTGGACGAGGAGGAGTTCTTCTATTCCCGGGAGACCGGCGGCACCATCGTGTCCAGCGCCCTCAAGCTGATGCAGGAGGTGATGATCGAACGCTACCCGCTCAACGAATGGAACATCTACGCCGCCCAAGCCTCGGACGGCGACAACTGGAACGACGACTCACCGATTTGTCGGGACATCCTGGCCAAGCAGATCATGCCCTTCGTGCAGTACTACAGCTACGTCGAGATTACCCCGCGTGAGCACCAGGCGTTGTGGTACGAGTACGAGAGCGTCCGCGAGGCGTTCTCCGACTCCTTCGCCCAGCAGCAGATAGTGTCGACCGCCGACATCTATCCAGTGTTCCGCGAACTCTTCCAGCGGAGGCTTGCGACATGACCCCGAGAGAGAGAAAGGGCCAGCCGATTTCCATCGGATCGGAGTGGAGCTTCGAGCTGGTCCAGGCCTACGACAAGGAAATCGGCCGCATCGCCGAACGCTATGCGCTCGATACCTACCCCAACCAGATCGAGGTGATTACTGCCGAGCAGATGATGGATGCCTATGCCTCGGTGGGCATGCCCATCGGCTACCACCACTGGTCGTACGGCAAGCATTTCCTCGCCACAGAGAAAGGTTACAAGCGCGGTCAGATGGGCCTGGCCTACGAGATCGTCATCAATTCCGATCCGTGCATCGCCTATCTGATGGAAGAGAACACCATGTGCATGCAGGCACTGGTGATCGCCCATGCCTGCTACGGACACAACAGCTTCTTCAAGGGCAACTACCTGTTCCGCACCTGGACCGACGCCAGCTCAATCGTCGATTACCTGGTGTTCGCCAAGCAGTACATCATGCAGTGTGAGGAGCGCCACGGCATCGATGCGGTGGAAGAGCTGCTGGACTCCTGCCACGCCCTGATGAACTACGGCGTCGACCGCTACAAGCGTCCCTACCCCATCTCCGCCGAGGAGGAACGGCGCCGCCAGAAGGATCGCGAAGAGCACCTGCAGCGACAGATCAACGATCTGTGGAGGACCATTCCCCGGACGTCCGGAAAAGGCAGCGAAAAGGACCGCTCGCGCTGGCCCACCGAACCCCAGGAGAACATCCTCTACTTCATCGAGAAGCACGCACCGCTGCTCGAGCCCTGGCAGCGCGAGGTCGTGCGCATCGTGCGCAAGATCGCCCAGTACTTCTATCCGCAGCGCCAGACCCAGGTGATGAACGAGGGCTGGGCAACCTTCTGGCACTACACCCTGCTCAATGATCTCTACGACGAGGGGCTGGTCACCGACGGCTTCATGATGGAGTTCCTCCAGTCGCACACCAGTGTGGTCTACCAGCCGCCGTTCGACAGCCCCTACTACAGCGGCATCAACCCCTACACGCTGGGCTTCGCCATGTACCGCGACATTCGTCGGATCTGCGAAAACCCGACGGAGGAAGACAGGCGCTGGTTCCCCGACATCGCCGGCAGCGACTGGCTGAGCACCCTTAAGTTCGCCATGCAGAGCTTCAAGGACGAGAGCTTCATCCTGCAGTTCCTCTCGCCCAAGGTGATCCGCGATCTCAAGCTGTTCAGCGTCGTCGACGACGACCAGAAGGAAGATCTGCTGGTTTCCGCCATCCACGACGACGACGGCTACCGCACC
Organism: Azotobacter armeniacus; assembly: GCF_054779355.1. Taxonomy (NCBI): domain Bacteria; kingdom Pseudomonadati; phylum Pseudomonadota; class Gammaproteobacteria; order Pseudomonadales; family Pseudomonadaceae; genus Azotobacter; species Azotobacter armeniacus. Next base: position 24,399 of record NZ_BAAGYK010000148.1, on the reverse strand, counting down.
GTGCGCGAACTGCTCGCCGCCCAGTACAATCTGGGCAACCGCGAACCGAACGTGCAGATCTGGAGTGTCGACCGGCGCGGTGACCGCTCGCTGACCCTGCGCCACCAGCAGCACGACCGCAAGCCACTCAGCGACTCCACCGAGGATGTACTCAAGCACCTGCACCGGTTGTGGGGCTTCGACATCCACCTTGAGTCGATGCATGGTGAGCGGATCGTCAACAGCTACCACATGCCACCCAAGGGTGACGGCGACAACGAAGAGAACTACCCGCGCCTGGATCTGGCCATCCCGCCGATCTGACCATCCCGGCCGTCATCGCGACGATGGCGGCGCCACTCCCCCAGCAACAGGCCTGCCGCCGCTGCAGAGTGCGATCGGCCAGCCCCTGCGCCGTTCCCCCGGCCCCACCCACCCGCTATGCTCTGCCCAGGAGGTAGACATGCAAATCTATAAAGTGGGTGGCGCAGTACGTGATCGTTTGCTCGGACGACCGGTCAGCGAGGTCGACTGGGTGGTGGTCGGCGCCAGCGCCGAAGATCTGCTGGCTCAGGGCTTTTACCCGGTCGGCGCGGACTTTCCGGTATTCCTGCACCCGGAAACCGGGGAGGAATACGCCCTCGCCCGCACCGAGCGGAAGAGCGGGCGTGGCTACGGCGGTTTCACCTTCTACGCCAGTCCGGAGGTGACCCTGGAGGCGGATCTGCTGCGCCGCGACCTGACCATCAACGCCATGGCCGAGGACGCCGAAGGCCGGCTGATCGACCCGTGCCTGGGCCGGCGCGACCTCGAGGCACGGCTGCTGCGCCACGTCTCCCCGGCCTTCGCTGAAGATCCGCTGCGCGTCCTGCGCGTGGCGCGCTTCGCCGCCCGCTATGCACCACTGGGCTTTCGGATCGCCTCGGAAACCCTGGCGCTGATGCGCCAGCTCGCCGAATCCGGGGAACTGCAGGCACTCACCGCCGAGCGCAGCTGGAAGGAAATTTCCCGCGCTCTGATGGAGCCGCGTCCGGACGTATTCATCCAGGTGCTGCGCGATTGTGGCGCCCTGCACGAGCTGCTGCCGGAAGTCGACGCCCTGTTTGGCGTGCCGCAGCCGGCCAACCACCACCCGGAAATCGACACCGGCGAACACGTGCTCGCCGTGCTGCGCCAGTGCGCCGAGCACGAGCAGCCGCTGACCGTGCGCTGGGCCTGCCTCCTCCACGACCTGGGCAAGGGCATGACGCCGGCGGACGACTGGCCGCGGCATATTGCCCACGAACACAAGGGCTTGAAGCTGATTCGCGCGGTCAACGCCCGCGGCAAGGCTCCGCGCGACTGCCAGGAACTGGCCCTGCTGGTCGGCGAATACCACAGCCACGCTCATCGTGCCCTGGAACTGCGCCCCGCCACCCTGCTCGAGCTGCTCCAGCGCTTCGACGTCTATCGCCGCCCGCAGCGCTTCGAGGAGTTCATCGCCGCCTGCGAGATGGATGCCCGCGGTCGCCTCGGCCTGGAGCGGCGCGACTACCCGCAGGCCGACTACCTGCGCGGTGCCGCCGCCGCGGTCCGGGCGGTCACGGTCCAGCCGCTGCTGGAAAAGGGGCTCGAGGGCGCAGCGCTGGGCGAAGCGCTGAAGCACGAGCGGCTCCGGGCGCTGAAGACCTACAAGGCCAGCGCACAGGATGAAAAGGCGGAGCAGACTGAGCTCCCGGAAAATCCATGACGCTGACAAAGGGCGGCGTTGATGCCGCCCTTGCCGCAGACGCCCCCACTACGCCGGGGGGGCACTGCATGTCCCGTTATCCCCCACCCGGCAAAACCGATGGGGGCCTGCTGCCCCTCCGGAGAAGACTTAAAATCTTTTGTATATGAATTAAAAATATAAGCATAGCACTAAAAGTACTATTAAGCTGATTCCCATGAAATGCCTCCGGGTATCCCGGGCATGCACGGAGAATCGCCTTATGAACGCCCATGTTGAAGCCTTCTTCGACCCCGCCACCTTCACCTACAGCTATGTGGTGAGCGATCCGCAAACCCGCCAGTGCGCACTGGTCGACCCCGTGCTGGACTACGACCCCGCCGCCGGCCGCACCTCGCGCAAGAACGCCGACCGTCTGATCGCCTACGTGCGCGAGCAGGGGCTGACGGTGCAGTGGATTCTGGAAACCCACGTGCATGCCGACCACCTGAGCGCCGGCCACTACCTCAAGGAGCAGCTCGGCGGCCAGTTGGCCATCGGCGACCACATCACCGTGGTGCAGAACACCTTCGGCAAACTGTTCAACGCCGAACCCGAATTCGCCACCGACGGCCGCCAGTTCGACCACCTGCTCCACGACGGCGAAAACTTCACCGTCGGCAGCGTCGAGGCCCTCGCCATCCATACTCCCGGCCACACCCCGGCCTGCATGACCTATGTGATTGGCGATGCCGCCCTCGTCGGCGACACCCTGTTCATGCCCGACTACGGCACCGCCCGCTGCGACTTCCCCGGCGGCGACGCACGCACCCTGTACCGCTCGATCCACGACAAGCTGTTCCTGCTGCCGGACGCGACCCGCGTGTTCATGTGCCACGACTACAAGGCCCCGGGTCGCGAGGAGCACCTGCACGAAACGACCATCGGTGCCGAACGCGTGCACAACGTGCACATCCATGAAGGAATCGGAGAGGATCAGTTTGTCGCCATGCGCCAGACCCGCGATGCCACCCTCGGCATGCCGACCCTGATCCTGCCCTCGGTGCAGATCAACATGCGCGCCGGCGAGCTGCCGCCAGCCGAGGACAACGGCACCCGCTACCTGAAGATCCCGCTCGACGTGCTCTGACAGGCCGTTGAGAAACATAGGCGAGGCAATTGAGGCAAGGCAAAAATGGCTGAAAAAGCGCAGTTTACGAGGTGTAAATGAGCATTTTGAAGCCATTTTTAACGCAGCATCTGCAACGCAGGTAGTTATTCAACGGCTTGTCAACTCCGTCAGGAGGACCACAAGATGCAACCGATCAAGCGCCTGACCCCGTTCATTGCCGTGGCTGCCCAGCTCGAACCCGCGGACATGGGCACCCTGGCCGCCAGCGGCTACCGCTGCGTGATCAACAATCGTCCGGACAACGAGGGCGAAGGCCAGCCGTCCAGCGCCGCGATGCGTACCGCCGCCGAAGCCTCGGGCCTGGAATACCACGACCTGCCGGTGATTTCCGGGAAGATCACCGACGAGGACGTTGCCGCCTTCCGCAGCCTGCTCGACCAGGTCAAGGGCCCGGTAGCGGCCTTCTGCCGCACCGGTACCCGTTCCACCACCCTGTGGGCGCTGGCCGAAGCCCACCACCTCGCCTCCGATGTCCTGCTGGAGACCGCGAAAGCCGCCGGCTACGACCTCGCCGCCCTGCAGCCGCGCCTCGAGCAGCGCTGGCAGAGCCTGCCCAACCAGCCGCTTGCACCGGCGCAGTTCGCCCACACCCCGCGCTATGACGTACTGGTGATTGGTGGAGGCGCCGCCGGCTGCGCGGTGACCGCCAGCCTGCTCAAGCGCGACCCCGGCCTGCGCATCGCCGTGGTCGAGCCGCGCGAGCAGCACTACTACCAGCCGGGCTGGACCCTGGTCGGCGCCGGAATGTTCGACCGTGCACGCACCGAGCGCGCCATGGCCCGCTGCATCCCGGGCAAGGCCCAGTGGATCCGCGCCGCCGCCAGCGCCTTCGAGCCAGAACAGCAGCAGGTGGTACTGGAGGATGGCAGCCGCCTCGGCTATCGCGCGCTGATCGTCTGCCCGGGCCTGATCCTCGACTGGGACGCCATCGAAGGCGCGCAGGAAACCTTGGGCAGGAACGGCGTGACCAGCAACTACGAGTTCGAGCTGGCGCCCTACACCTGGCAGCAGGTGCAGGCACTGCGCCACGGCCGCGCACTGTTCACCCAGCCGCCGATGCCGATCAAGTGCGCCGGCGCGCCGCAGAAGGCCATGTACCTATCCTGCGACCATTGGCTGAAGCAGGGCGTGCTGGACAACATCCAGGTGGACTTCTGCTCGGCCGGCGCAGTGCTGTTCGGCGTCGCCGACTTCGTGCCGCCGCTGATGAAGTACGTCGAACGCTACGGCGCCCACCTCAACTTCAACCACAACTTGATCAAGGTCGACGGCGGGGCGCACAAGGCCTGGTTCAAGGTCACCGGCGCCGACGGCAGCACCAGCACGGTGGAGCGCGAATTCGACTTCCTGCACCTGGTGCCGCCGCAGCGCGCCCCGGATTTCGTCCGCCAGAGCGTGTTGGCCAACGCCGACGGCTGGGTCGAGGCGGATTACGAAACCCTGCGGCACCCGCGCTACGGCAACATCTTCAGCCTCGGCGACGTCTGTTCCGCGCCCAACGCCAAGACCGCCGCCGCGGTGCGCAAACAGGCACCGGTGGTGGCCGAGAACGCCCTCAGCGTGCTCGCCGGGCGCGGCCCGCGGGCAATCTACGACGGCTACGGCTCCTGCCCGCTGACCGTCGAGCACGGCAAGGTGATCCTCGCCGAGTTCGGCTACGGCGGCAAACTGCTGCCGACCTTCCCCTTCGACCCGCGCGTGCCGCGCCGCCTGGCCTGGGCCCTGAAGACCAAATGGATGCCCGGCATCTACTTCGATCTGATGCTCAAGGGTCATGAGTGGCTGGCCGAGCCCAGGCATCTGGACTTCGAGCCGCGCCCGGTGGAGTCGCCGGCGGCCTGTGACTTCACCCAGGAGAAGAAATGATGATGGAGCGGCTGGCCCGCTACCTGCCATGCCTGGAATGGGCACGGCAGTACGACCGCGAGGCGGCGGGCAAGGATGGCCTGGCCGCGGTGATCGTGACCCTGATGCTGATCCCGCAGAGCCTGGCCTACGCCATGCTCGCCGGGCTGCCGCCGGTCACCGGCCTGTACGCCAGCATCCTGCCGCTGCTGGCCTACACCCTGTTCGGCACCAGCCGCACCCTGGCGGTCGGCCCGGCCGCCGTGCTGTCGCTAGTGACCGCCAGCGTGCTCGGCCCGCTGTTCGTCGCCGGCAGTGCCGAATACAACGCCGCCGCGCTGCTGCTGGCGCTGCTCTCCGGCGTCATCCTGCTGCTGATGGCGGTGCTGCGCCTGGGCTTTCTCGCCAACTTCCTCAGCCACCCGGTGATTTCCGGCTTCATGAGCGCCTCGGGCATCCTCATCACCCTCGGCCAGCTCAAGCACATACTCGGCATCAAGGCCGACGGCGAAAACGCCGTCGAGCTGCTCGGCGCATTGGCCAGTGGCCTGCCGCAGACCAACCTGTCGACCCTGACCATCGGCGCTGGCAGCCTGGTCTTCCTCTATCTGACGCGTACCCGCCTCAACGGCTGGCTACGCGCCCTCGGCTTCACCGCGAAAGTCGCCGGCACCCTGACCAAGACCGGGCCGGTAGTGGCGCTGCTGGTCTCGGTGCTGGTGGTCTGGCTGTTCGAGCTGACCGCCGCCGGCGTGCATGTGGTCGGGCGGATCCCCCAGGGACTGCCATCGCTCAGCCAGCCGCCGCTGGATACCGCGCAGGCCCTGCAGCTACTGCCGGCGGCGATCCTGATCAGCCTGATCGGCTTCGTCGAATCGGTGTCGGTGGCGCAGACCCTGGCCGCCAAACGCCGCCAGCGCATCGAACCGAACCAGGAACTGGTCGGCCTCGGCAGCGCCAACCTGGCCGCGGCGCTGAGCGGCGGCTTCCCGGTCACCGGCGGCCTGTCGCGCTCGGTGGTGAACTTCGATGCCGGCGCACAGACGCCCATGGCCGGCGCCCTGACCGCCGTGGGCATCGCCGTCACCGTGCTGTTTTTCACCCCGCTGTTCCACAACCTGCCGCACGCGGTGCTGGCGGCCACCATCATCGTCGCAGTGCTGACCCTGGTGGATCTCGGCGCGCTCAAGCGCACCTGGCGCTATTCGCGCCAGGATGCCGCGGCCATGGCGGCGACCATGCTCGGCGTACTGCTGATCGACGTCGAGGCCGGCATCATCATCGGTGTCGGCCTGTCGCTGCTGCTGTTCCTCTGGCGCACTAGCCAGCCGCACATCGCCGTGGTCGGCCAGCTGCCGGGCAGCGAGCACTTTCGCAACGTCAAACGCTTCGCCGTGGTGGAAAGCCCGAAGGTGCTGTCGATCCGCGTCGACGAGAGCCTCTACTTCCCCAATGCCCGCTACCTGGAAGACCGCATTGCCGAGCTGGTCAGCGAGCATCCCCAGGCCGAGCACCTGGTGCTGATGTGTCCGGGGGTCAACCTGATCGACGCCAGCGCCCTGGAAAGCCTCGAGGCAATCTGTGTGCGCCTGCGCGCCGCCGGCATCCAGTTGCACCTCTCCGAGGTCAAGGGCCCGGTGATGGACCAGCTCAGGCATTCGGCCTTCCTCGAGCATTTCGGCGGCCGGGTATTCATCAGCCAGTTCGAGGCCCTGGCCGAACTCGATCCGCAGACCACCCAGCGCGCCATCGGCATGCGCCGCCAAGGCTTTGCAGCCGGCTCGGCCCACCCCTCAACCCACAATGCAGGAAAGTGACAGTGAAAAGCGCCCATGATCTGGTGGCCGAAGCCAAGGCCAGCATCCACGAAATCGACCTTGATGCCGCCGAGGCAGCCATCCGCTATGCCGACGTGCTGCTCGACGTGCGCGAGGCGGACGAGTTCCACGCTGGCCATATTCCCGGCGCGGTGAACATCCCCCGCGGACTGCTGGAATTCAAGCTCAGCAACACGCCGGAACTTTCCGCCCGCGACCTCAGCATCGTCCTCTACTGCAAGACCAGCGGCCGCGCCGCCCTGGCCGCCTGCACCCTGCAGGACATGGGCTACCTGCAGGTGCAGTCGATCGCCGGCGGCTTCGATGCCTGGAGTGCAGCCGACAAGGCAGTGGTCACGCCGAGCCTGCCGACCTTCGAATAAGACCCGCAAACCGGCCTCAACCGCTGCGCTTGCGCAGCGACGCCGAACAGGATTGGAGGAAGGAAGGCTGTGTGGCACCGCGACCTGCGCCGCGGCGTTCGTGCCCCTACAGCTCGAGCGGCGGTGCGGGAAAGGCCCTGCTCAGCTCCAACGGGGTCAACTGCGCGCCACGCCAGTGGAAGGAAACCGGCCACAACGCCTGCTCGATCCGTGCCTCCCACCACAGTTCTGCGAAAGCGCGGCCTACGCCGGGATGGCACCGCTCTGGCACTAGCAGCGCCAGCGGCCAGAGCACGAAGGCATTTCTCAGGATTTCCGGGCGCGGCAGCACCAGCCCACTGAAATTGCCGACCAGTTCATCGTACATAAGTACGTCGATATCCAGCGGCAGCCCCTTGCGCTCGGGTGCGTAGCGACCGTTGTCCGCCTCGATGAACTTGAGCCGGCGGTCCAGTTCGATCAGCGGCAGTTCGGTCTGGCCGGCCACCACCAGATTGTAGAAGGGCCCGCTCTTGATCCCCACCGGCAGACTCTCGAACACCGGCGAGCAGCGCATGCCCTGTAGAAAGCCGGACAGCGCCTCGAGGCCGGCGGTGAGATGGGCAATGCGCTCTATATTGCTGCCGAGCCCAAGTAACACAGGAATCAGCGGCATCCGCGCTCAATCTCCACGCCGACCCCGGCGGCTGCGGGAACGGCGCCCGGCTTGGTCAGCCTGAGGCGCAGCCAGGGAATCCCGAACTCCGCCATCAGCACGCCGGCCAGGCGTTCGGCGAAGGTTTCCACCAGCAGGAAGCTCGCTTCGCCGGCGAAGGCCTGGATGCGCGCCGCCACCGCCGCATAGTCGAGCGCACAGGCGAGCTCGTCCCCAGCGGCGGGCGCACGGACATCCCAGCCACACTCCAGGTCCAGCCGCAGGCATTGGCGAATGCCGCGCTCCCAGTCGTACACGCCGATGACGGTGTCGACCTCCAGTCCCTCGATAAACACTTTGTCCAAATTCATCTCCACGAAAGGCGCTGCGCCCCGCTAGAATCGGGGCGCCCTCACCCCGGAATGGATCCCATGTTCTGGCTGCTGGCGATCCTCGCCTACCTGCTCGGCTCGCTGTCCTTCGCTATCCTGCTCAGCCGCCTGAGCGGCGGACCGGACCCGCGCGCCTGCGGCTCGGGCAATCCCGGCACCACCAACATGCTGCGCATCGCCGGCAAGCGCCTGGCGGCGCTCACCCTGCTCGGCGACCTCTGCAAGGGTCTGCTGCCGGTGCTCATCGCCCAGCACGCCGGCCTCGGTGTCCAGCTGCAGGCCTGGGTCGGCCTGGCCGCGGTGCTCGGCCATCTGTATCCCCTGTACTTCAACTTCCGCGGCGGCAAGGGCGTGGCCACCGCCGCCGGGATGCTGCTGGGCCTCTATCCGCCGGCGGTGCTGCCGGCCATCGCCGCCTGGCTGCTGGTCTTCGCCGTCAGCCGCACCAGCTCCCTCGCCGCCCTGATCGCCACGCCGTTCTGCCTGCCGCTGCTGGCCTGGCAGCAGCCCGAAGCCTTGTTGCCGATGCTGCTGCTCTACGGGGTGATCGTCTGGCGCCATCGTGGCAACCTGCATGACCTCTTCGCCGGACGGGAAAGGCATTTCTAGCCCTGAGCCCAGGGTCCGACCGAGGTCAGACCACCGGCAAGGTCTCCATCGGCCAGCGCGCGTGGACCTGGATCGCCGGCCCGTCCTGCTGGCCGGCCAGCAGGCGCTGGCAGCCGGCATAGGCAATCATCGCGCCGTTGTCGGTGCAGAAACGCGGCCGGGCATAGAACACCTGGCCATCCAACTCGCCGAGCATCTTCTCCAGCGCCGAGCGCAGAGCCTGGTTGGCGCTCACCCCGCCGGCGATCACCAGACGCTTGAGACCGGTCTGCTTCAGCGCCCGCCGGCACTTGATGGTCAGCGTCTCCACCACCGCCTGCTGGAAGGCCAGGGCGATGTCGCGGCGCGATTGCTCGCCGTCGTCGCCGCTCGCCTGGCAGTGCTGCCAAGTGTTCAGGGCGAAGGTCTTGAGGCCGCTGAAGCTGAATTCCAGGCCCGGCCGGTCGGTCATCGGCCGCGGGAAGACGAAGCGCCCCAGCCTGCCGTCCTGTGCCAGCCGGGCGATTTCCGGCCCGCCGGGATAGCCGAGGCCGATCAGCTTGGCGGTCTTGTCGAAGGCTTCGCCGGCGGCGTCGTCCAGCGACTCGCCGAGCACCTGGTAGCGGCCGATGCCATCGACCCGCACCAGTTGGGTGTGCCCGCCGGAAACCAGGAGGGCGACGAAGGGAAACTGCGGCGGCTGCTCTTCCAGCATCGGCGCCAGCAGATGGCCTTCCATGTGGTGCACGCCGAGCGCCGGAATCCCCCAGGCCAGCGCCAACGCCTGGGCGCAGGAGGCGCCAACCAGGAGCGCGCCGACCAGGCCGGGGCCGGCGGTATAGGCGATGCCATCGATGTCCCCCGGTGTGCAAGCGGACTCGTCGAGCACCTGGCGCAATAGCGGCAGCATGCGCTTGACATGATCCCGCGAGGCCAGCTCGGGCACCACCCCACCATAGATGCGGTGCAGATCGATCTGGCTGAACAGCGCATCGGCCAGCAAGCCGTGCTCACTGTCGTAAAGCGCGACGCCGGTTTCGTCGCAGGAGGTTTCCAGCCCCAGAACGAGCATGGGTTCGACCTTTAGCCTGGCAAATCAAGGGGCGCATGATAATCGGCGACCACCCCGCAGGCCAGCGCTTTTCGCGCCGCAGGCTTTGCATTGCGCACGGCAAATAAGGTAACATCCGCAGCCTTTGAAAATCGACGTTCTCCCGAGCCGAGTCCGGAGAGGGCGTTCACCAACGGTCAATAGTTAAGGTAGCCCTGGATGCCCGCCGTCAAAGTTAAAGAGAACGAACCCTTCGACGTAGCCCTGCGTCGCTTCAAGCGCTCCTGCGAAAAAGCCGGCGTTCTGGCCGAAGTTCGCAGCCGTGAGTTCTACGAGAAGCCCACTGCCGAGCGCAAGCGCAAGGCCGCCGCAGCCGTCAAGCGCCACGCCAAGAAAGTGCAGCGTGAGCAGCGCCGCCGCGAGCGCCTGTACTAAGCTACAGCAAGGTTTCGCCGCTCTCCAAAGCCCGGTCACGAACCGGGCTTTTGGCTTTTCTGGCCAGCAACCCGGCCTTCGCCCGAAGCGGAAATCCCATGGCCGGACTGATCCCCCAAGGTTTTATCGATGACCTGCTGAACCGCACCGACATCGTCGAGGTGGTTGGCTCACGCGTCCAGCTGAAGAAGTCCGGCAAGAACTACAGCGCCTGCTGCCCCTTCCACCAGGAAAAGACCCCCTCCTTCACCGTCAGCCCGGACAAGCAGTTCTACTACTGCTTCGGCTGCGGTGCCGGCGGCAACGCGCTGGGCTTTCTCATGGACCACGACCATCTGGAGTTTCCCCAGGCGGTCGAGGAACTGGCCAAGCGTGCCGGCCTCGAGATCCCTCGTGAGGAGCGGGGTCGCGGCCAGCAGCCACGCCAGAGCATCGACTCACCGCTCTACCCCCTGCTGGCCACCGCCGCCGACTACTATCGTCAGGCCCTGAAAAGCCATCCCGCGCGCCAGGCCGCCGTCGATTATCTGAAGGGACGCGGCCTGTCCGGCATTATCGCCCGCGACTTCGCCCTCGGCTTCGCCCCGCCCGGCTGGGACAACCTGCTCAAGCACCTGGGCGGCGACGCCCTGCAACTGAAGGCAATGATCGATGCGGGCCTGTTGATCGAGAACGCCGAGACCGGCAAGCGCTACGACCGCTTCCGCGACCGGGTGATCTTTCCGATCCGCGACAGTCGCGGCCGGGTCATCGCCTTCGGCGGCCGGGTGCTCGGCGACGACAAGCCGAAATACCTGAACTCCCCGGAAACCCCGGTGTTCCACAAGGGCCAGGAGCTCTACGGTCTCTTCGAGGCACGCCGGCACAACCGCGACCTCGACGAGATCATCGTGGTCGAGGGCTACATGGACGTCATCGCCCTGGCCCAGCAGGGCCTGCGCAATGCGGTGGCCACCCTCGGCACCGCCACCAGCGAAGAGCACCTCAAGCGCCTGTTCCGCCTGGTGCCCAGCGTGCTGTTCTGCTTCGATGGCGACCAGGCTGGCCGCAAGGCCGCCTGGCGCGCCCTCGAGGCCACCCTGCCGAGCCTGCAGGACGGCCGTCGCGCGCGATTCCTGTTCCTTCCCGAAGGGGAGGACCCTGATAGCCTGGTGCGCGCCGAAGGCGGCGAGGCCTTCCTCGCCCGTCTAGAGCAGCATGCCCAGCCGCTGGCCGACTATTTCTTCCAGCAACTGGCCGAGGAAGCCGACCCGCGCACCCTGGAAGGCAAGGCACACCTGGCGACCCTTGCCGCCCCGCTGATCGAGAAAATTCCCGGCGCCAACCTGCGCGCCCTGATGCGCCAGCGCCTCGGCGAGATCACCGGGCTGACCGGTGGCGTCCCGAGCCCACCCTCGTCCAGGCAGATCCCGGGCGACTACCCACCCCCCATGGAAGACGCCTACTACCAGGCCGAGCCCAGCCACGCCAGCTACCCCGACTTCGCCGAGCCCGAACGGCCTGCGCCCTTCGGGCGCTCCGCCCACGGCAAGGGCCAGCGGAAGAGCCAAGGGCGCAACGGCTATCGGAAAGAGCGTGGCGACTTCCCGCCACGACCGCGCGCCGCAGTCAGCGTCGAACCGCCCAACCTGAGCGCGCTGCGCACCCTGCTGCATCATCCGCAACTGGCGCAGAAAGTCGCCGATGCCAGCCATTTCGCCAGCGAGGAAGACCCCTACGCCCAGTTGCTGGTCGCCCTGCTGGAGGCGCTGCAGAAGAATCCGCAAAGCAGCACTCTGCAGCTGATCGCCCGCTGGCACGGCACCGAGCAGGGCCGCCTGCTGCGCGCCCTGGCGGAAAAGGAATGGCTGATTTCGACGGACAACCTTGAACAACAGTTTTTCGACACTATAAATACATTAGCAGCCCGTCAGCGCGAGCGCGGTATCGAACAGCTACTTCGCAAAGCCCGCCAAAGCGAACTGAGCGCAGACGAAAAGGCTCGACTGTGCGACCTGCTCAGCCGCAACACATCCCCCGCCTCCCCGCAACTGGCGCGCGAGGTCAAGCATCAGCTATAATATTTAGCTTTTCAGCCCGCCAGAACATTCAGTGGATAGGGTGTCATGTCCGTAAAAGCTCAACAGCAGTCCCGCATCAAAGAGTTGATCGCTCGCGGCCGCGAACAGGGTTACCTGACCTACGCCGAAGTCAACGACCACCTACCGGAGGATATTTCCGATCCGGAACAGGTGGAAGATATCATCCGCATGATCAATGACATGGGGATCAACGTATTCGAAAGCGCCCCGGATACGGATGCCCTGTTGTTGGCCGAAGCCGACACCGACGAAGCCGCAGCCGAGGAAGCCGCCGCAGCCCTGGCTGCAGTGGAGACCGACATCGGCCGCACCACCGACCCGGTGCGCATGTACATGCGCGAAATGGGTACCGTGGAACTGCTCACCCGTGAAGGTGAGATCGAGATCGCCAAGCGCATCGAGGAAGGCATTCGCGAGGTGATGGGCGCCATCGCCCACTTCCCCGGCACCGTGGACAGCATTATCAACGAGTACCAGCGTGTCGCCAGCGAGGGCGGCCGCCTCTCCGATATTCTCAGTGGCTACATCGACCCCGACGACGACTCGGCGGTTCCCGCCGAGGCCGAAATCCCCGTCGACCTCAAGGGCAAGGGCGCCGCAGCCCCCGCGGGGTCTGACGACGAGGAAGAGGAAGAGGGCGCAGAGGACAGCGAGGAAGAGGAAGGCGACGGCGGCCCCGATCCGGAAATCGCCCGCCTGCGCTTCGGCGCCGTCGCCGAGCAGCTGGAAAAGGCCCACAAGGTCCTCCAGCAGCATGGCCGCGGCAGCGCCCAGAGCATGGAAGAGCTGCAGGCGCTGGCCAGCCTGTTCATGCCGATCAAGCTGGTGCCCAAGCAGTACGACACCCTGGTCGAGCAGGTGCGCGGCGCCCTGACCCGCGTGCGCACCCAGGAGCGCGCGATCATGCAGCTGTGCGTGCGCGATGCGCGCATGCCGCGCGCCGATTTCCTTCGCCAGTTCCCCGGCAACGAGATCGACCAGGACTGGGTCGACTTCCTCGCCAAAGGCAAGGCCAAGTACTCCGAAGCCCTCGGCAAGCTGGCCGACGACATCAAGCAGTGCCAGCAAAAGCTGATCGACCTCGAGCAAGGAGTCGGCCTGACCATCGCCCAGATCAAGGACATCAACCGCCAGATGTCCATCGGCGAAGCCAAGGCCCGCCGCGCCAAGAAGGAAATGGTCGAGGCCAACCTGCGCCTGGTGATCTCCATCGCCAAGAAGTACACCAACCGCGGCCTGCAATTCCTCGACCTGATCCAGGAAGGCAACATCGGCCTGATGAAGGCGGTGGACAAATTCGAATACCGCCGCGGCTACAAATTCTCGACCTACGCCACCTGGTGGATCCGCCAGGCGATCACCCGCTCGATCGCCGACCAGGCACGCACCATCCGCATCCCGGTGCACATGATCGAGACCATCAACAAGCTCAACCGTATCTCCCGTCAGATGCTGCAGGAGATGGGCCGCGAGCCAACCCCGGAAGAACTGGGCGAACGCATGGAGATGCCCGAGGACAAAATCCGCAAGGTATTGAAAATCGCCAAGGAACCGATCTCCATGGAAACCCCGATCGGCGATGACGAAGACTCGCATCTGGGTGACTTCATCGAGGACTCCGCCATGCAGTCGCCGATCGATATGGCGACCGTGGAAAGCCTCAAGGAAGCCACCCGCGAAGTGCTGTCCGGCCTCACCGCCCGGGAAGCCAAGGTGCTGCGCATGCGCTTCGGCATCGACATGAACACCGACCATACCCTCGAGGAGGTCGGCAAGCAGTTCGACGTGACCCGCGAGCGCATCCGTCAGATCGAGGCCAAGGCCCTGCGCAAGCTGCGCCACCCTTCACGAAGCGAGCACCTACGCTCTTTCCTCGACGAGTGACGACAAGACCCCCGGCCCACCGGGGGTCTTGCTTTCTGCCTGCCGACCGGGCGGCAGGATGGCCCTATACTGCAGGGACCTCGCAGCGCCCTCCTCCGACGACATGACGCCATGAACGGACCCGCCCCCCACAACCTGCTCGAACGCCTGGACGTGCTCACCCAGGCCGCACTGCTGCAGGGTTTCCACCAGCGCCAGCTGGTCGAAGGCGAACTGCTCGGCAGCCCGAACGGCGAGCGCGACAGCGTGTTCATCGTGCGCAGCGGGCGCATCCGGGTATTCCTCGCCTTCGAGGACAAGGAATACACCCTCACCTTCCTCGAAGCCGGCGGCATCTACAGCACCCACAGCCAGGCCTATGTCCAGGCCGTGCGCCCGAGCGAGGTGCTGATGGGCGACACCGCGCAAACGATGGCCACCCTCCGCTCGCTGCCGAGTGCCGTGCCGGCGATCATCCGCGTGCTCGGCGCCACCCTCGACAACTGCATGCGCATCATCGAGGACCTGGCCTTCCGCGACGTCGAGGGCCGCCTGGCGCGCTTCCTCGACGGCATGCTGGCGCGCAAGGGCCGCCCCCACCAGGGCAGCCTGCGCCTCGAGCTGGACCTCAACACCGAAGACATCGCCCAACTGCTCGGCACCACCCGCCAGACCGTCTCCTCCCTGCTCAACCGGATGGCCCGCGAAGGCATTCTCAGCCGCGCCGGCAACGGCATCTTCGACATCCACGACGCCGAACGCCTGCGTGCCCGCAGCCAGCAGCCCGGCAATGTATCGGCTGGCTGACAGACGCCCCCCAGCGCAGTTTCTAGCATGAGCGCTCCAGATACCCACTCAGCCATCGGCTTGCCGGAGGAGCGCTCATGACCACGACGGCCTATCGCAGCATCTGCGGCGAAGAATCGCTGCCCTGCATCGACTGCGACCGCTGCATCCGCGCCATCTACGCGCGGATCCAGCACTACCTGCAGCGGGACCAGGGCAGTTGCCCGATCTGCAACTATTTTCGCGAGAAGATCGGCTCGCGCGACGGCACCGAGAGCGACGCCCGTCTGCTGCTGCACGCCCAGATGAACGTCGTCTACGAACTCTTCGCCCGCAACGACGACCGGGAAGCCCTGAACCTGCTGCAGCGGGTCGAGGACGACTGCTGCTGAAAGCTCCCGCCGCGAAACCAGCCTGCCGGTTTCGCGGCGGGAGCTGGCCTTTTCTGCTCCAATCGCTTGGCGCAGGCGGAAAGCCGCCGCTATAATCCGCCGGCCTTCTGGGGGCCTGTAGCTCAGTCGGTTAGAGCAGAGGACTCATAATCCTTTGGTCCAGGGTTCGAGTCCCTGCGGGCCCACCAATAAAATCAATTAGTTACGTTTGTAACTCCTCCCCTCTCAAGCGTACGGTCAATCACGCTCGCTAAAGAACGACCACCGGCTGCATCAGACGCCCCCCTTATTGGCTCCTTTGCTGCCCCTGGGCGCTCAGGGCGCCATCCCGCCGTCATCTCCTGCTGACACAGTCGAGTAGCAGGCGCTCCTCCCCATGTCCACACCAAAACAAGGTACATTTACCCGATTCAGCATATCAGTAGGCCATCAAGATACCCCCATGCCTACTTGCAAGGGATTCCGGGTCATGGACAAAAAATCGCTTTCCGAACGGGACATCTGCACCAAGTTCATCGCTCCGGCCATCCAGCAGGCCGGTTGGGATATCCACAAGCAGGTCCGCGAGGAGGTCAGCTTTACCAAGGGCCGCATCATTGTCCGCGGCAAGCTGCATAGTCGGGGCGAGGCCAAGCGCGCCGACTACATCCTCCACCACCAGCCCAACCTGCCCATCGCCGTCATCGAGGCCAAGGACAACAAGCACTCCGTCGGCTCTGGCATGCAGCAGGCACTGGGCTACGCCGAGGCGCTGGACGTGCCCTTCGTGTTCTCCAGCAACGGTGACGGCTTCCTGTTCCATGACCGCAGCGGCACCGGCGCACAGTTGGAAACCGAGCTGAGCCTGGAGCAGTTCCCCAGCCCCGACGAACTCTGGCAGCGCTACTGCCAGTGGAAGGGCCTCGAAGGCGAGACCCGCCAGAAGGCCGAAGCCCCCTACTACGACGACGGCTCCGGGCGCATGCCGCGCTACTACCAGACCAACGCCATCAACCGCACCGTCGAGGCGGTGGCGTGCGGCCAGGATCGCATCCTGCTGGTGATGGCCACCGGCACCGGCAAGACCTACACCGCCTTCCAGATCATCTGGCGGCTGTGGAAGTCGAAGCAGAAGAAACGCATCCTCTTCCTCGCCGACCGCAACATCCTGGTCGACCAGACCCGGAACAACGACTTCAAACCCTTTGGCCAGGCGATGACCAAGATCGCCAAACGCCAGATCGACACCTCCTACGAGATCTACCTGTCGCTGTACCAGGCCGTCACCGGCAGCGAGGAAGATAAGAACGTCTACAAGCAGTTCTCCCCGGTCTTCTTCGACCTGGTGGTGATCGACGAATGCCACCGTGGCAGCGCCGCCGAGGACTCCGCCTGGCGCGAGATCCTCGACTACTTCTCCGGCGCCACCCACATCGGCCTGACCGCCACCCCCAAGGAAACCCGCGAGGTTTCCAGCATCCACTACTTCGGCGAGCCGGTGTACAGCTACACCCTCAGGCAGGGCATCGAGGACGGCTTCCTCGCCCCCTACAAGGTGGTGCGCATCGACTTCGACAAGGATCTGCTCGGCTGGCGGCCGCCCAAGGGCATGTGCGACAAGCACGGCGAGCTGATCGAGGACCGCATCTACAACCTCCAGGACATGGACCGCCAGTTGGTCATCGAGGCGCGCACCCAGAAGGTCGCCGAAAAGGTCACCGAGCTCCTCAAGGCCACCGATCCGTACCAGAAGACCATCATCTTCTGCGACGACATCGACCACGCCGAGCGCATGCGCCAGGCGCTGGTCAACCTCAACCCCGAACGGGTCAGGGAAAACCGCAAATACGTCATGCGCATCACCGGCGACGACCAGGAAGGCAAGGCCGAGCTGGACAACTTCATCAACCCCGAGGAGCGCTACCCGGTCATCGCCACCACCAGCAAGCTGATGACCACCGGCGTCGACGCCCAGACCTGCAAGCTGATCGTCCTCGACCAGCAAATTCGCTCGATGACCGAGTTCAAGCAGATCATCGGCCGTGGCACGCGCATCAACGAGGACTACGGCAAGTTCTGGTTCACCATCATGGACTTCAAGAAGGCCACCGAACTGTTCGCCGACCCGGCCTTCGACGGCGAGCCGGTGCAGGTCTACAGCCCGCAGGGCGACGACTCGCCCGTACCGCCCGACGACCTGGCAGAAGACGACGGCACCCTTGCCGGAGACAACGGCCCGCTTGATGGCAGCAACACCGGCCTGCCCGACACGGGCGAGAGCGATGGCAGGAGGCGCATCAAGTACGTGGTCGACAACGTCCCGGTCTCGGTGATTGCCGAGCGGGTGCAGTACTACGGCCCGGACGGCAAGCTGATCACCGAGTCCCTGCGCGACTACACCCGTAACCGCGTGAAACAGCAGTTCGCCTCGCTGGACGACTTCCTGCGCCGCTGGAGCGACACCGAGCAGAAGAAGGCCATCATCGACGAACTGGCCGCCCAGGGCGTGCTCTGGGAGGCTCTGGCCGAGGAAGTCGAGAAAAAGCTGGCCAAGCCCCTCGACCCCTTCGACCTGATCTGCCACGTCGCCTTCGACCAGCCGCCGCTGTCGCGCCGCGAGCGCGCCGAACAGGTGAAAAAGCGCAACTACTTCGGCAAATACTCCGGCGCGGCGCGGCAGGTGCTGGAGGCACTGCTCGACAAGTACGCCGATACCGGCATCGAGCACATCGAGGACATCAAGATCCTCCAGCTCGACCCATTCAGCCGGATCGGCGCGCCCATCGAGCTGGTGAAAGCCTTCGGTGGCAAGGCCGGCTACACCAAGGCCGTGCAGGAGCTGGAAGACCAGCTGTACACCGGCTGATCCCCCAAATCCGTAGGGTGGGCAACGGCGCAGCCTTGCCCACCAGCCAATGCGCTGGATAAGCCGCAGGCGGCGTTATCCACCCTACCGGTTAGAATCCCCGACTTTTGCCGTTTGCCCCGAGAGAAACCATGTCCATCAGCACCACCATCAAATCCATCCAGGACATCATGCGCAAGGACGTCGGCGTCGATGGCGATGCCCAGCGCATCGGCCAGCTGGTGTGGATGCTGTTTCTCAAGATCTTCGACGACCGCGAGATGGAATGGGAGCTGCTCGACGACGACTACCGCTCGCCGCTGCCGGCGAGCTGCCGCTGGCGCAACTGGGCGGCCGATCCCGAAGGCATCACCGGCGAGGAGCTGAAGGACTTCATCGACAATCACCTGTTCCCGCAACTGCAGAACCTCCACGAATACAGCACCACCCCCGCTGCCTTCGTGGTCCGCGGCGTGTTCGAGGACGCCTACAACTACATGAAGTCCGGCCAGCTGATCCGCCAGGTGATCAACAGGATCCAGGCCGGCGTCGACTTCAACCGGGCGCAGGAACGCCACGCCTTCGGCGACATGTACGAGCAGCTGCTGCGCGACCTGCAGAGCGCCGGCAATGCCGGCGAGTTCTACACCCCGCGCCCGGTCACCGAGTTCATGGTGCGCATGGTCGATCCCAGGCTCGACGACAAGGTGATGGACCCGGCCTGCGGCACTGGCGGCTTCCTCACCTGCGCCATCGAGCACAAGCGCCGGCACTACGTGAAGACCGCCGAGGACGAACGCACCCTGCAGGCCAGCCTCTTCGGCGTCGAGAAGAAGCCGCTGCCGCACCTCCTGGCCACCACCAACATGATCCTCCACGGCATCGAGGTACCCAGCCAGATCCGCCACGACAACACCCTTGCCCGCCCGCTGACCAGCTGGGGGCCATCGGCGCGGGTCGAGTGCATCGTCGCCAACCCGCCGTTCGGCGGCATGGAGGAAGACGGCATCGAGGGCAACTTCCCCACCGCCTTCCGCACCCGCGAAACCGCCGATCTGTTCCTGGTGCTGATTCAGCACCTGCTCAAGGACGGCGGCCGCGCCGCCGTGGTGCTGCCGGACGGCTTCCTGTTCGGCGAGGGCATCAAGAGCCGCATCAAGGAAAAGCTGCTCACCGAGTGCAACCTGCACACCGTGGTGCGCCTGCCCAACGGCGTGTTCAACCCCTACACCGGCATCAAGACCAACCTGCTGTTCTTCACCAAGGGCACGCCGACCCGGCACGTCTGGTTCTACGAGCATCCCTACCCGGCCGGTTACAAGAACTACTCCAAGACCCGCCCCATGCGCATCGAGGAATTCGCCGCCGAACAGGCCTGGTGGGGCAGCGCCGCCGACGGTTTTGCCAGCCGGGTGGAGAACGAATTCGCCTGGAAGGTCGGCATCGACGAGCTGCAGGCGCGCAACTGGAACCTCGACTGCAAGAACCCCCATGTCGGCGAGCAGGTCAGCCATGACCCGGATGAGCTGCTGCGCGACTATGCCAAGCTGCAGGACGAGATCGCCGGCCTGCGCGAGCAGCTCAAGTCCGTGCTGACCGAAGCCCTGGAGCGCCCATGAGCCAGGAAAGCGAGCCATGAGCGAGATCGCGATCTACGAGAGCGAAAATGGTGCGATCAGCGTCACGCTGGAGCAGGAAAGCGTGTGGCTCCGGCAGGAGCAACTGGCCGAGCTGTTCGGACGCGACCGGACCGTGATCGGCCGCCATATTCGCAACGTCTTCGCCGAGGGCGAGCTCGAGCGGCAAAGCAATGTGCAAAATCTGCACATTACCGGCTCGGACAAGCCGGTGAGCTTCTACAACCTGGACGTGATCATCTCGGTCGGCTATCGGGTCAAGTCCCGGGAAGGCGTGCGCTTTCGCCAATGGGCCACCCGCCTGCTCAAGGAACACCTGACCCGCGGCTACACCCTCGAGCGCGAGCGCTTCGAGGCCAATGCCTGCGAACTGGAGGCGGCGCTGGAGCTGGTGCGCAGGACCGCCCGCGCGCCCGGGCTGGGCGTGGACGGCGGGCGCGAAGACACCCTGATCCGCCTGATCATGAACATGCTTGCCCCGGAACCCCGCCCATGACCGCCTACGACCAATTCCCTCTCCCGCTGGAGAACCAGGGCGGGGAAAACCGCCTGCTCGACAGCCTGCCCTTGCTGGCCGGCGCGCCCAATGGCATCAGGAAGCTGCGCGAGCTGATCCTGGAACTGGCCGTGCGCGGCAAGCTGGTGCCACAGGACCCGAGCGACGAGCCAGCCAGCGAGCTGCTCAAGCGCATTGGCGAGGAAAAGGCGCGGCTGGTGGCTGAGGGGAAGATCAGGAAGCAGAAGCCGCTGGCGGAGATTGGCGAGGACGAGAAGCCGTTCGAGCTACCGGAGGGCTGGGAGTGGACCAGCATTGCAGGGTTAACATTGCTAATCACTGATGGAACCCATCACACACCAAACTATGTGACGTCAGGTGTTCCCTTCATTTCTGTAAAATGACATTGATGGGACTACTGTTTCCTTCGACAACTGCAAATATATTTCGCAAGAAAAACATGCTGCAATAAATACCAGATGCAACCCGGAAAAAGGCGACATTTTGCTTTGCCGGATTGGAACACTGGGGCGTCCAACAATTGTGGACACTGATATCCCGTTCAGTCTTTTCGTGAGCGTAGGACTATTGAAGCTACCGAAGCAGGCAGACGTCTCCAGATATCTTCACTGCGCACTATCCAGCCCTTTGATGTATCACCAGTACGATCAAATCAAGGCAGGAGGTAGCCATACAAATAAATTGAACCTTGGCGATATCCCGCGATTGCTCGTTCCGCTACCTCCCCTCCCCGAACAACACCGCATCGTCGCCAAAGTCGACGAGCTGATGGCCCTGTGCGACCGGCTGGAAGCCCGGCAGGCCGATGCTAAAAGCGCCCACGCCCGGCTGGTGCAGGCGCTGCTCGACTGCCTGACCCAAGCCAGCGACGCCGACGACTTTGCCGCCAGCTGGCAGCGCCTGGCCGAGCACTTCCACAGCCTGTTCAGCAGCGAATCCAGCATCGACGCCCTCAAGCAGACCCTGCTGCAACTGGCGGTGATGGGCAAGCTGGAGCCGCAGGATGCCAGCGACGAACCGGCCAGCGAACTGCTCAAGCGCATTGCCGAGGAAAAGGCAAGCTTGGTGGCCGAAGGCAAGATCAAGAAGCAGAAGCCGCTGGCAGCGATTGGCGAGGAGGAGAAGCCGTTTGAGCTGCCGGAAGGGTGGGAGTGGGTGCGCTTTGCTGATTTTGCCTTGGACGTATCTACTGGTCCATTTGGCTCGTTGATACACCAAGCTGATTATGTCGATGGTGGTGTTCCTTTAGTTAACCCATCGCACATGGTTGATGGCAGCATAGTTCCCGATCACTCTGTTTCGCTCTCCACCGAAATAGCCGAGAGCCTAGCCTCATACCGTTTGAATGAAGGGGATATGGTGATGGCCCGCCGTGGCGAGGTTGGGCGGGCAGCCCTGGTAACAAAGATCGAAGATGGTTGGCTCTGCGGCACAGGGAGCTTTGTACTTCGCTTCGTTCCAGAAGTTTCGAGAGCATATATATGGACTCTGTTCAGATGTAATTTAGTACGCACCTATTTGGCCGGAGCGGCTGTAGGCACGACGATGGTTAACCTGAATCACGGTATTCTTTTGAAAATGCCGATTGCCGTGCCCCCTCTCCCCGAACAACACCGCATCGTCGCCAAGCTCGACCAGTTGCTCGCCCTCTGCGACCAGCTCAAGGCCCGCCTGGTTGATGCACGCCAGCTCCACGAGCGGCTGGCCGGCGTGCTGGTCGAGCAAGCCGTGGCCTGAAACCGGGACAAGGAGCGCCCCCATGCCCATCCGCACACAGATCTGGACCGTCGGCGCGCAGCCCGCGCCGCTCAAGGCCGCGCCACTGGCCAGCGAGCAGTTGCTGGAGGCGATGATCGTCGCCGCACCGGCGTTGCTGTCGGACAACTGGATGCTGATCGGCCGGCAGGAGAACACCGGCCAGGGCGGGCGCATCAATCTGCTGGCCATGGCCCCGGATGCCGCGCTGGTGCTGATCGAACTCAAGCGCGAGCGCACGCCCCGCGAGGTGGTGGCGCAGGCGCTGGAGTACGCCGCCTGGGTCGAGTGCCTGAACGCCGGGGACATCGCCGCCATCTACCAGCGCTTCAGGCCCGAAGGGGATCTCGCCGCCGACTTCCAGACAGGCTTTGGCCTGCCGCTGGAGGCCGAGGCGCTGAACCAGAGTCATCAGATCCTCACCAAGCGCCTGCAGCGCTTGCTCAAGCTGTGGCTGGATCAGATCCATGGTCTGGATATCGCCATCATCAACGGCGATACCGCAGCCGTCGCTAAGAAGTCGGAGATCCTTACCCGCAAGCAGTTGATCGATGTCTTCGAAGCCAAAGCCGGCTTCAATGTCCTGATCATGTCGCCGGTCGCCGCAGGCGTGGGCCTTACCGTGATCGGCGCCAACCATGTGGTGCATCTCGAACGCCACTGGAATCCCGCGAAGGAAGCTCAGGCCTCGGACCGGGCATACCGCATCGGGCAGAAGAAGGATGTGCACATTCATCTGCCCGCTGTGGTCCACCCCGAGTTCGACTCCTTCGATGTGCACCTCGACCGCCTGCTACGCGGCAAGCTGATGCTCAAGGATGCCGTGGTCATGCCGGAGTCGGTGAGTGAAGCGGAGATCATGAAATCCATGGGGTTGTGACCTCCTATCTCTTGATCGAGACAGAAGGCTCCCGATGACCGTATCACAGGGTCAAACCTCCACGCGGCCTGAATAGCGGCCTTGATGGAGAACAGGATGTACTGGTCCTTGGTACCATGAGCCGAATAGCCATCACAATAAGCTCACACCATGAGCCGAATAAGCTCAGTATTCGGCTCACCTAGCCTCAACAGGACCACCATGGAACACCCTCGCTGGATCTGGCAGCAGCCGGATTGGCCCCATTTTCGCTGGCAAGCCGAGCGCCTGGTGCCGCCGCTGCGCGACTGCGCCCAATCCCAGGGGTGTCTACTTGGCATGGCCGGCGCGGTGGATAGCGAGTCCAGCGCCCAGAGCGAACTGGATGCCCTGCTGCAGAACATCGTCACGTCCTCGGCCATTGAGGGCGAACAACTCAACGTCGGCTCGGTGCGTTCCTCGCTGGCCCGCCGCCTGGGGCTGCAAGAGGCCGGGGACAGTCGCGTCAGCCCGCGCAGCGAAGGCCTGGCTGAGCTGATGCTGGATGCCACCCAGCATTTCCAGCAGCCACTGACACTCGAACGCCTGCTGCACTGGCACACCCTGCTCTTTCCCGCCGACGACAGCCTGCTGCCGCAGCGCATCCGTGTCGGTGCCCTGCGTGGCGAAGACCCCATGCAGGTGGTTTCCGGTCGCCTCGACCGCCCCACCGTGCATTTCGAGGCACCGCCACGGGCCGGACTGGAGGAGCACCTAACCGCCTTTCTCGACTGGTTCGAGAAGAGCCACAGCGATGCCGGCCTCGATCCCCTATTGCGAGCCGGTATCGCCCATTTCTGGTTCGTCACCCTGCATCCCTTCGATGATGGCAACGGCCGCCTGGCCCGCGCCATCACCGACCTTGCCCTGGCCCAGGCCGAACACCAGGCCATCCGCTTCTATGCCATGTCGGCCAGCATCCTCGACGACCGCCGCGGCTATTACCGCATCCTCGAAAGCAGCCAGAAGGCCACCCTCGACATCACCGAGTGGCTCGAGTGGTTCCTGCACACCCTGCGCAGCAGCCTGCAGCAGGCTCTGGCCCGCATCGACCGGGTATTGGCCAAGGCGCGCTTCTGGCAGCAGCACTGCCAGCAGGCGCTGTCCGCCGAGCAGATCAAGGTGCTCAACCGCCTGCTCGATGGCGGTGAGAAGGGTTTCGAGCACGGCATCAGCGCCGCCCAGTACCAGGTCGTGGCCAAGGTCAGCAAGGCAACCGCCACCCGCCACCTCGGCGACCTGCTGGAAAAGAACTGCCTGCGCAAACTGCCCGGCGGCGGTCGCAGCACCCGTTACCAGATCAACTGGCCCGCCTCTGCCGTAACCCCGCCCTCCATCAGTAGCCCATAACCAACAGCATATCGCCCAAAAATTCTGGGGCTGCCTGGCAGAGGTTGCGAGCAGAATTTCAAATAAGAGGGAAAACGGCCCCCTGAAAAAATCTGGAACAGCATTCAATTGTTGGCCCAGGACGGCTTTGGATAGCCGCAAAAAACTGCCATCAAGGGTACGGTCACGAAAAATTTGCTCAAAGCCGCCCTATGGCCTGTTAACACTATTTGCTATAATGCAGCAAATAGTGTTGAGACCGAGTGCCATGCAACTGACCGCCGAGCAATTCAAACAAATCGAAGGCTTGTTGC